>NZ_WSPD01000009.1:0-233071 GCF_026319105.1 Enterobacter sp. HSTU-ASh6
AAGTCGATCACCATGGGTAAAGGATGTTAAAAAGTGTTCACCATGTCCCCGAACACCTGTCTACCATGTCCCCGGACCGTACACCCTCAAGGGAGAGGGGGTTGTCTGTGCAGGCATTATTTTGTGGGGGTTCCTCAGCCCTTTGGGAGAGGGTTAGGGTGAGGGGAAACCTACCCCTCCGGCTTAAACTGCGGATTCGCCAGCATAAATCCTCCGTCGACAATAAACGATTGCCCGGTGGTATAGCTGGCGTCGCCATCGCACAACCACGCCACGAGGCTTGCGATCTCTTTGGTATACCCCGGTCTTGCCAGCGGGATTTCCGGCAATGAACCTTCTTTCACCGTGCTGTCATCCATGTCATTCATGGGTGTGGCAATCGCCCCCGGCGCGACGGCATTCACCAGAATGTTGTGCTTAACCAGCTCCAGCGCCATGGACTTCGTTAACCCTCCCAGCGCATGTTTTGCTGCGGTATAGGCGCTGGCCTCCGGCAGCGGCGTGTGCTCATGGACCGAGGTGATATTCACAATCCGCCCCCCTTCCCCCTGCTTCACCATCTGACGTGCCGCTATCTGCGAGCAGAGAAACGCGCCGTCCACATCGACGGTGAAAATTTTCCGCCAGTCGTCAAACGGCATATCCAGAAACGGCGCTTTGGCCATCGCCCCGGCATTATTGACCAGCACGTCCAGTCGACCAAAACGCGCAATCAGCGTTTCTATAGCCTCAGCGCCGTCCGGCAGAGTACTTAAATCAAGATGGATAGCCTCTGCACGCTGGCCCTGCGCTTCGATTTCACGGCAGGTGTCCAGCGCCCCTTTTTCATCTGAGTGCCAGGTGACACCAATATCAAACCCGCGCTCAGCCAGCATCAGCGCCGTGGTTTTACCAATCCCGGAATCCGATGCGGTAACAATCGCTACTCTGGTCATACTCACCTCCTGAAAAACAGCAAAGAGGTAAGTATAGATAATGGCCTTTTTTAGCCGTGATGATAGCCACCGCCCAGGGCTGAGGTCAGCTGCAGCGTGGCGTCAACGTACTGACCTTTCAGCATTAATCCGGCGAGATGCTCTTTAAGCGCCGGGATTCTGGCTTCACTGACCCGGGAGCCGGCAATCATTCCCGCGCTAAAACGCGCCTGCGCCAGCGCTACCACCCGTGCCGCATCTTTTTCCACCTGTTGCTGATGACGGTTTTTCGCGGTCAGCGTTTCGACGTCACTGGCCGTGCGCGCCACCTGATTAACCGCCTCCACCACCGCTTTGTTGTAGTTCGCCACCGAGAGATTGTTCTGCGCCTGCGCGATATCCAGGCTGGCGTTCAGCCTGCCGCTGTCGAAAATGGGCAGCGTCAGCCCGGCGGTCACGCCCATCTGCTGCGCGGAAGCGCGGAACAGATCGCTGAGGTGGAGGGCATCCTGCTGTAAAAAGGCCATCAGGTTCACGTCAGGATAAAATGCCGCTCTGGCGGCCTCCACCTCACTCATGGAGGCTTCGATGTACCAGTGCGCCTCCTGCAGATCCGGACGGCGTGCCAGCAGTTCGTATCCCAGCGTCGAGGGTAACGAGGCTTCCACCGTCGGCAAGGCGTGCCGGGTAAGTGTTAAAGTGGATGAATTGGTCAGCGCGATCAGACGCGCCTCTATGGCTTTCATCTTGCCGCTCACCTCAGCCATCTGCTCTTCGGTTTTGCTGGCGTTGATATCCGTTTCGACGCCCTCTACGGAGGAGGTAATCCCATGCAGATACAGCTCGCGGTCGGCCCCGATGATATTGTCCTGTTCGCGTTTAATCTGCCCGAGTACATCCTCCGCGGCGGCCTGGGTTTGCCACTCCCAGTAGAGCCGCGCCACGCTGCTGGCCAGCAGCTGACGGGTTTGTTCAAGCTCCGCTTTTTGCGCATTGACTTTGCCTATTCGGGCCTCCACCTGCGCGCGATTTTTTCCCCACAGGTCGAGATCCCAGCCGGCGGTCAGGCCAAAGGTGCCATTGGTATACCACGGCCCGGTGGTGCCTGCCGCCGGGTCAGTAATAGCGAAGGGCCCCATCAGCCCTTCGGCGGACATTTTCTGACGTTCGGTATCCGCTGAAAAATCCATCTGCGGACCGTCGGCAGCCAGCGTGGCTTTTGCCTGGGCTTCGGCAAGCGTAATACGCTGGCGGGCAATCTGCATATCCGGCGCATCGTTCAATGCTTTTGCAATAAGACGGTTAAGCTGGGGATCGTTATACGCCTTCCACCACTCATTTTTCGGCCAGTCCTGATGATGCAAAACCGTATTAACCGACGCCGTTACCGTCCGGGCCTTGAGAGGGGAAACCGTGGCATGTTCCGGCGCACAGGCAACCAGTACAAACGCGAGAGGAGCACTCAGAGATAAAATAAAAGAACGTTTCATTACGCCATAGACTCAAAAAAGAAAGGCGCAAATTACGCTTGATGTTATTTGTTTTTTTAGTAATGCGTGGCAATCCGTAAATTGTTATACATTTACATAAACAGAAAATTATTCATCAAATGAATTAATTACTTCGACTGAATTACCCGGGCAATATCAGCGGAGGTTTGTAATGTCCGGATCTCCTGAAATAACCCCAGCGCTTCATCATATTCTTTGCGTAAATAACTCAGCCACTGTTTAATTCGCGCCACGTGATACAAACCGGTGTCGCCCTGCTTTTCCAGACGGCTGTATTTTTGCAGCAGCGTGACGACATCTGCCCACGGCATACGCGGCTCGTTATATTTTACCACCCGGCTGAGGTTGGGCACATTCAGCGCCCCGCGGCCGATCATCACCGCATCGCAGCCGGTGGCGTTCAGACAGGCCTGCGCGCTCTCGTAGTCCCAGATTTCGCCGTTGGCGATCACCGGAATGGAGAGACGTTTGCGGATCTCACCGATCGCCTGCCAGTTAATGCGCTCGGCTTTGTAGCCATCCTCTTTGGTGCGGCCATGCACCACCAGCTCGGTAGCCCCGGCCTGCTGCACCGCATCGGCGATTTCAAATTGCCGGGCATCGCTGTCCCACCCCAGGCGCACCTTAACCGTCACCGGCAAATGCGAAGGCACGGCCTCACGCATTGCTTTCGCGCCGCGATAAATCAGCTCCGGATCTTTCAGCAACGTCGCTCCGCCGCCGCTGCCGTTCACCAGCTTCGACGGGCAGCCGCAGTTGAGATCCACGCCGTAAGAGCCCAGTTCAACCGCACGGGCGGCGTTTTCCGCCAGCCATTCCGGATACTGACCGAGCAGTTGAATACGCACCAGCGTGCCGGAAGAGGTCCGGCTGTTGTTGTGCAGCTCGGGGCACAGGCGGAAGAAGGATTTTACCGGCAACAACATATCGACCACGCGCAGAAACTCCGTCACGCAGAGATCGTAATCGTTCACCTCGGTCAGAAGCTCGCGCACGAGGGAGTCGAGCACGCCTTCCATTGGGGCCAGTAAAACACGCATAGCAGTACCTGTAAAAAAAGACGCGCTATAGTATCTGCTCTCCGGGTATGTGGAAAGCACGACGTTCCATTCCGGAATGTCTGGTATGCTCAAATTTCATGATGTGATCCGTGGCACATTTTCAGGTTTAATTGTATGATGAATGCGTTTCAGCAAGGACTTTCACCATGAGTAAATCATTGAACATTATCTGGCAATATCTGCGCGCATTCGTCCTGATTTATGCCTGCCTGTATGCCGGGATTTTCATCGCGTCGCTGCTGCCCATTACTATTCCCGGCAGCATTATCGGTATGCTGATCCTCTTTGTTTTGCTGGCGTTGCAAATTTTGCCCGCAAAGTGGGTCAACCCTGGGTGCTTTGTCCTTATTCGCTATATGGCGCTGCTTTTCGTGCCTATCGGCGTCGGGGTGATGCAGTATTTTGATTTGCTTAAAGCCCAGTTCGGCCCGATTGTGGTCTCCTGCGCGGTCAGTACGCTGGTGGTTTTCCTGGTGGTGAGCTGGAGTTCGCATCTGGTGCATGGTGAACGCAACGTGATCGGGGAGAAAACAAAAAAATGATAGCCAATATCTGGTGGTCGCTGCCGTTAACCCTGGTGGTGTTCTTCGCCGCACGTAAACTTGCCGCACGTTTCAAAATGCCCTTGCTGAACCCGCTGCTGGTGGCGATGGTGGTGATTATCCCGTTCCTGCTGCTCACCGGCATTCCTTACGAACGCTACTTTGCTGGCAGCAAAATCCTCAACGACCTGCTGCAGCCCGCCGTTGTCGCGCTGGCGTTTCCTTTATATGAACAGCTGCACCAGATCCGCGCTCGCTGGAAATCCATCATCACCATCTGTTTTGTCGGCAGCCTGGTGGCAATGATTACGGGGACATCGGTGGCGCTGTTGATGGGGGCTTCCCCGCAGATTGCGGCGTCTATCCTGCCGAAATCGGTGACCACGCCTATCGCGATGGCGGTCGGCGGCAGCCTCGGCGGTATTCCGGCCATCAGCGCAATGTGCGTGATTTTCGTTGGCATTCTTGGCGCGGTATTTGGTCATACCCTGCTGAACGCCATGCGTATCCATACGAAGGCTGCCCGGGGACTGTCGATGGGTACCGCCTCGCATGCGCTGGGCACCGCCCGCTGCGCGGAGCTGGATTATCAGGAAGGGGCGTTTAGCTCCCTGGCGCTGGTGATCTGCGGGATTATCACCTCCCTGCTGGCCCCGTTTATTTTCCCGCTGATTCTGGCGGTGATGGGCTAAAATTTGCGATGCGTCGCGCAAATTTCATTTTGATTTCATAAGTTGCATACATAATGAGAAGTGGATCACATATAAAGCCCTGACGGCTCCGTAAACTACCGATCCATTAACCTTTATGAGGCAAACGCCATGCACCCACGTTTTCAAGCTGCTTTCGCCCAGCTTGCAGAGAATTTGCAGTCAGCCCTGGCTCCCGTTCTGGCAGATGCACACTTCCCCGCCCTGTTGACGGCTGAGCAGGTCACGATGCTGAAACAGGCAACGGGACTGGACGAAGACGCGCTGGCTTTCGCACTGCTGCCCCTGGCCGCCGCCTGCGCGCGGGCCGATCTTTCCCACTTCAACGTCGGAGCCATTGCACGCGGGGTCAGCGGTACCTGGTACTTCGGTGGCAATATGGAGTTTCTGGGCGCAACCATGCAGCAAACCGTTCACGCCGAGCAGAGCGCCATCAGCCACGCCTGGCTGCGCGGTGAAAAAGCACTGAGCGCCATTACCGTGAACTACACCCCTTGCGGTCACTGCCGTCAGTTTATGAATGAGCTGAACAGCGGTCTGCAGCTGCGCATCAACCTGCCGGGCCGCGCGCCGCACACGCTGGCGGATTACCTGCCAGACGCATTTGGCCCGAAAGATCTGGAGATCAAAACGCTGCTGATGGACGAGCAGGACCACGGTTTCGCCCTGTCCGGCGATGACCTGTCCCAGGCGGCCATTCGCGCTGCCAACAAGAGCCATACCCCGTACAGCAAGTCCCCGAGCGGGGTGGCGCTACAGTGCCGCGATGGGCGCATCTTTAGCGGCAGCTATGCGGAGAACGCGGCGTTTAACCCAACGCTGCCGCCGCTGCAGGGCGCCCTCAACCTGCTGAGCCTGAACGGCTATGACTATCCTGACATTCAGCGCGCCATTCTGGCAGAGAGAGCCGATGCGCCGCTGATTCAGTGGGATGCCACCGCCGCGACGCTCAAGGCGCTGGGCTGTACGACGATTGACCGCGTACTGCTTGCCTGATTCCTTCCGGCGGGCAGAAATGCCCGCCAGTTTGCTGAAAAACCCCTCAGTTGAGTCGCTGTTTCTTGCGCTAACCAGGCGGGTAAAGTAGCCTGAGTTAAATTTCATCTTCGGTACGAGCCATCTGTATGTTAAAGCGCGTGTTTTACAGCCTGTCTGTCCTGGTCGGCATACTGCTGTTGATCGTGCTCGGTCTCGACCGCTGGATGAGCTGGAAAACCGCCCCCTATATCTTTGATGACCTGCAGGACCTGCCTTACCGTCAGGTGGGCGTGGTGCTCGGCACCGCCAAGTATTACCGCACCGGCGTCATCAACCAGTATTACCGTTACCGCATCCAGGGCGCGCTGAACGCCTACAACAGCGGCAAAGTGAACTACCTGCTGTTAAGCGGGGATAACGCCCTGCAAAGCTATAACGAACCGGTGACGATGCGTAAGGATTTGATTGCCGCGGGGGTGGACCCTGCTGATATCGTCCTCGACTACGCCGGGTTCCGCACCCTCGACTCCATCGTGCGCACGCGCAAAGTCTTCGACACCAACGACTTCATCATCATCACCCAGCGCTTCCACTGCGAGCGCGCGCTGTTTATCGCCCTGCATATGGGTATTCAGGCGCAGTGCTATGCGGTGCCATCGCCAAAAGATATGCTCAGCGTGCGCGTTCGCGAATTTGGCGCCCGCTTTGGCGCCCTGGCAGACCTCTATATTTTCAAACGCGAACCGCGCTTCTTAGGCCCGCTGGTGCCGATTCCGGCGATGCATGAAGTGCCTGAAGACGCTCAGGGTTACCCGGCGGTGACGCCAGAGCAACTGCTTGATATGCAGAAAAAAGAGAAAAAATAGCCCGCCTTTATACTTTCTTTACGCCGGGCGCGACGCTTTTTATCCCGCCTTTACGCTGGCTCTTTTACGCTGAGTTCACTGCCGCTACGGCTTCATTGAAGAATGAATATGAACTCAATAATGAATGCGTTTTTCCTGAAAAGTCTCCGCCCGTATTTTAACTTTCCCGGTTTATCCCTCCCCGGCACACTGAATTCCGGTCTCTGGCTTGATGAAAAAATTGATGCCCTGCAGCACAACATTGCCGTGGAAGTGGCCGATTACCTGGAACGCTACCCGCAGACGAAGCACGTTGACGTTTATCTGAACGATATCAACGGCACGATGCGCGGCAAACGCCTCTCGGTAGAGAGCATGCTGACGCTGGAAAACGGCTGTTATTTTCCGCTTTCCGTCTATTCGATGGACCAGAAAGGACAAATCGCCGCCTCGCTGCCTGATGAACCCGACCGCCTTTGCGTCCCCGTCGCCGGCTCCCTGCGTCCCTGTCCACACGATCCACAGCACAACGCGCAGATCCTGCTGACGATGAAAGACAGCGACGAGAAACCCTGCCCGCTTGAGCCGCGAGTGATCCTGCAGACTGTACTTTCCCGCTTCCACCAGCACGGGCTCTTCCCGGTTATTGCCCCGGAAATCGAGTTCTACCTGACGGCACAGGGGCGACAGGATGCGCAAAATCAGGGCTGCTTTCATATGGATACCCCAAGCGCGCACGCGGCGCTGTTTGACGAACTGGAACAGCTGGCACACCTTCAGCGCATTCCGCTCACCGGGATCGTGGCGGAAGCCGAGTCCGGTCAGTACGAATTAAATCTGAAGCATAGCCATCACGTTGTTGAGGTCTGTGATAACGTGCTGGCGCTACGCCGCCTGGCCCGATACGCGGCGGAAAAACACGGCCTGCAGGCCAACTTTATGGCCAAGCCTTTCAGCCAGCTCTCGGGCAGCGGTTTTCACGTCCACTTCAGCCTCAACGACAGTCGCGGCAACAACCTCTTTGCCTCACCGGTGAATGCGCTTAACAGCATGATGCGTTTATGTATCGCGGGCCAGCTGGCGCTGATGCCCGCCTCCGTCGCCATTCTTGCCCCGGGCGTCAACGCGTTTCGTCGTTTGCGTAAAAACCTGACGGAACCCCTCTTTCACTCCTGGGGTTATAACACCCGTACCGCCGCCCTGCGGATCCCCTGCTCGGATGACAGCAACCGTCGCATTGAGTACCGTCTGGCCGGGGCTGATGCTAATCCCTATCTGGTGGTTGCAACCCTCCTGACCGGCATGCTGTACGGGCTGGAAAATACCGACGAGGAGGCGTTGGCTGAACCGCAGCAGGACCAACCCGACCTGCCGCTGTTTCAGCAGGAAGCGATTGAGACCTTCGCCCGCTGTCAATATCTCACCGACAGCCTGGGTGAGGCCTTTTCTGAACAGTGGGTTGCCTGCAAGCTCTCAGAACTCGACTGGTTTGAGCGCATTGTGACCCGGGAGGAGTCAAATCTGGCGTAGGGCATAAAAAAGCCCGCTCGTTGAGCGGGCCGCAGGAGACGAGTGAGGCTTACTTCTTACGCGCGTATTTCAGTGAATCCAGCGCGACCGCGAAGATGATGATGGCGCCCTTGATGATGTACTGCCAGTAAGGGTTTACGCCGATATAGGTCAGCCCGTAGTTGATGACGGTGAAGATGATCACACCGGTCACCACGCCGAGTACGGTACCCACACCACCGCTGAAGGAGACGCCGCCCACCACGCAGGCTGCGATCGCATCCAGCTCATACATAAAGCCAAGGTTGTTGGTTGCAGAGCCAATACGGCCCGCTTCCAGCATCCCGCCGAAGGCGTAGAACACCCCGGACAGGGCATAGATGATGAGCAGGTTGAGGGCAACGTTGACGCCGGAGACTTTCGCCGCTTCCGGGTTACCCCCGATAGCGAAGATGTTTTTACCAAAGCGCGTTTTGTTCCACAGGATCCAGACGAAGGCCACCGCAATCAGGGCATAGAAGGTGATATACGACAGGCGGAAGCTGCCGAGCGCGATAAACCCTTGCGTAAAGCTTGAGAAGCCGCTGTCAAAGCCCGAGATAGGAGACGCACCGACAAAGTCGTAGTACAGGGAGTTGATACCGTAAACGATGATCATCGTACCCAGCGTGGTGATAAATGGCGTCACGTTCAGGTAGGCGATGATAATACCGTTGATCAGACCAATCACCGCACCGATGGCGCAGACAATCAGGATCACCACGAAAATGGGCATGGTGGCCATTTCCGGGAAGACCTTGTTGGCGTTTTCCATCGACTGCAGCAGGGTTGCCGCGATAACCGCCGCCAGGCCGACCTGGCGACCGGCAGAAAGGTCTGTCCCCTGGGTGACGATCAGACCCGCTACGCCCAGCGCAATGATAATACGCACGGAGGACTGGGTCAGGATGTTACTCAGGTTCAACAGGCTTAAGAACGTAGGGTCCTGGAAAATGATAATGGCCAGCAGTACTAAAAGAACAACGTAAATACCGCCTTCTTTCAGATAAGTGAGAAAACTTTTTTTATTTAACGCACTCATGAGGAGCCCCTGATCTTAAAGGTGCAAAGACGCAAGACGCAAAATTTCGTTTTGCGTTGTCGTTTTGGTGTCAACAATACCGGCAACGAGACCATTGCTCATAACCAGAATACGATCTGTGATCCCTAACAATTCCGGCATTTCGGAAGAAATAATAATGATCCCTTTATTCTTTTTCGCCAGCTCGGCAATCAGTTGATAAATTTCAAACTTCGCGCCGACGTCAATACCACGGGTAGGCTCATCCAGCATCAGAATCTCTGGCTGGGTTAATAACCAGCGGCCGATAATGACTTTCTGCTGGTTACCGCCCGAAAGCGAACCGATCTGAGTGCGGTGCCCTGGCGTTTTCACACGCATGGAGTCAATAACCCATTGGGTATCGCTCTTCATGCGGGAGTTATCCAGCAGCCCGACTTTGTTTTTATAATTGCGGATATTAGAAATTAACGAGTTAAAGTTAATATCCAGATACGCATAAATACCGGTCGAACGACGCTCTTCCGTTACCAGCGCAAAACCATTATTAATGGCTTCGTTGGCGTTGTGGTTGTTAATCTTTTTGCCGTGCAGCGTAATCGTGCCTTCGGCTTTCTCACGAATGCCAAACAGGGTTTCCACGATGTCGGTACGCTTTGCCCCCACCAGACCGGCAATGCCCAGGATTTCACCCTTGTGCAGGTCGAAGGAGACATCGCGGATAGAGGGCTGACGCAGCGAAGTCAGGTTGCGGACTTCGAGGATCACTTCACCCGGTTTGTTTTCTTTGTCCGGGAAGCGCTGGTTCAGGGAGCGGCCCACCATCATGGCGATGATCTTGTCCATGTCCAGCCCTTCGAGCGGCTGCGTGGCAATCCACTGACCGTCGCGCAGAATGGTTATCTCATCACACAGCTGGAAGATCTCTTCCATTTTGTGGGAGATATACACAATGCCGCAGCCGCGTTCTTTAAGCTTACGGATAATGGTAAAAAGGTGATTAACCTCTTTTTCCGTCAGTGACGATGTCGGTTCATCCATGATGACGATTTTCGCATCATAGGAGAAGGCTTTAGCAATTTCGATCATCTGCATCTGGGATACGGATAATGTTCCCACGCGGGCGCGCGGATCGATATCAATATCCAGCTCATCGAAAATCGCTTTGGTGTCTCGATACATTTTGTCCTGATCGACAAAAACACCTTTGGTTGGATAACGTCCCAACCACATGTTATCCATGACTGAACGCTGCAGTACCAGGTTTAATTCCTGGTGAACCATCGAGATACCGTTTTCCAGTGCTTCTTTCGCTGAATGGAAATCGATCTCTTTCCCCTGAAAAAGAATGCTGCCAGAATCTTTTTGATAGATCCCAAAAAGGCATTTTAATAATGTTGATTTACCCGCACCGTTCTCCCCCATTAAAGCATGAATAGAGTGAGGACGAACTTTTAAATTAACGTTATCGAGTGCCTTAACGCCGGGAAATGACTTGTTAATACCGTTCATTTCCAACAGGTATTCACCGGATGACGGAGTAGTTGTGCTGACCATAATTATACCTTGTTGGCCTCGCATATCGCGTTATAAAAGGGCGCAACGAATTGCGCCCAGTGAAGACAATTTAATGCTCTTATTTACCGATAAACTCAGCCAGGTTGGACTGGTCTACGCCCACGTAAGGTACGCGAACGATTTTATTATCAATCTTCCAGTTGGTGCCATCTGCCGCACCTTTGCCATCGGCCAGATTTTTCGCCAGATCGAAGGTCGCTTTCGCCTGGTTGTTGGCATCGTTCAGCACGGTACCGGCCATCGCACCGGATTTAACCAGCGCCAGCGCTTCTGGCAGCGCATCCACGCCGAATACCGGGATGGAGGATTTATTGTGAGCTTTCAGCGCTTCTACCGCACCCATTGCCATCGCATCGTTGTTGGCGATAACCACTTCAATTTTGTTGGCGTTAGGACCGGACAGCCACGCGTCCATCTTATCTTTCGCCTGAGCGGTGTCCCACATCGCGGTATCTAACGCCAGCTGCTGGGTTTTCAGACCCTTGTCGTTCAGCTCTTTGATAACGTAAGTGGTACGGGCTTCCGCATCCGGATGGCCAGGTTCGCCTTTCAGCAGCACAAACTGAATCTGACCGTCTTTGTTCAGGTCCCAGTTCGGGTTTGCCGCCCAGTGTTTCGCGATCAGATCGCCCTGAATAATGCCGGACTCTTTGGAGTCGGTACCGACGTAATACGCTTTGTCGTAGCTGTCCAGCGCCTTACGGGAAGGTTCTTTGTTGAAGAAGACGATCGGCACGTTCTGGCCGCGCGCTTTTTCAATCACCGTGCCTGCTGCCGCCGGGTCAACCAGGTTGATGGCCAGGGCTTTCACACCTTTCGCCAGCAGAACGTCGATCTGGTCATTCTGTTTGGACTGGTCGTTCTGGGAGTCATTCATCAGCAGCTGAACGTCTGGCGCTGCTTTAGCATCTTTCTCAATTGCTTTACGCACAACAGACATGAAGTTGTCGTCGTATTTATAGATGGTCACACCAATACGGGTATCCGCAGCGTGCGCTGCTGCACCAAAAAGCATGCTTGCCATTACAGCAGACAGAGTCAACACCTTCTTATTCATGGTATCTCCGGTTTTTTTTATGCAGGGTAGTTCTTGTGAATAACGATCGGCGGGCAGGTGTTAATAAAACGTTACTGACAGCCGAAGTTCACTTATAAAATTTCTATCTTCCGTGTTCGGTAACGCTCCAGAAATGCGTTTTATTCGTTGTTTGCGGCACGTTGGCTATAGTGAAAGTGAATAATCACTGTTACATAGCGTTTCAGCCCCTAAAACGCTGACATCATAGTCAGCGCCTTGTTAAGATACTGTGAATTTACTCACAGATTGAAAACGGTTACATCACCCCATGTAATCAGTTAGTGATCGGAACCACAATTTGCCGGGCCGCAACGGAGTGTCGACGTACTAAAGTCGGCATGAAACAATGTGTTGCCCCCGGATCCAGTAGCCCTGCCGCCCCCTGTAACGCCAGTTCAGTCGCCAGTTTCGCCATAGAGGCTATAGGGTAACGCACCGTTGTCAGCTGCGGGTCGGTGTAACGGGCAATCGGGATATCGTCAAAACCAATGAGCGACAAATGCTGTGGCACCGCAATACCGTTATCTTTCAGCGCGGTCAGGGCCCCGGCCGCCATGCTGTCGTTATAGGCAAACACCGCTGAAAGCTGGAGATTGCGGCCCAGCAGCTCCACCATGGCCGCCTCACCGCCCTGCATATCCGGCGAACCGGTTCCCACCCAGCTCTCGGATGGCGTAATGCCGTGCTCTTTCAGGGCGTTCTGCCACCCCTCGCGCCGCAGTTCGTCATCTTCAATCTGGTGGCTGGAGGCCAGATAACCGATCCGCTGATGGCCGTTGTTGATGAGCATTTTGGTGGCCATCATCGCGCCGCTGACGTTATCCAGCCCGACGCAGCGGTGGGCATAGCCCGGAACGATGCGGTTAATCAGCACCATGCCCGGGATCTGATCCATAAACCCGATTAACTCTTCGTCGCTCAGGGCCTTAGAGTGAACGATCAGGGCGTTACAGCGCTGACGGATCAGCACTTCGATGGCATAGCGCTCTTTTTCCGCCTCATGATAGCTATTGCCGATCAGGACATATTTCTGATGCTGCTGGGCGACCACATCGACCGCTTTCACCAGCGCACCAAAAAAGGCGTCCGATACATCCATCACCACCACGCCGATGGTGTCGCTGACCTGCGTTGCAAGCGCCTGGGCATTGGCATTTGGCCGGTACCCAAGCTGAGTCACGGCTTTCATTACGGTTTCACGGGTTTCAGGGCTAACCAGCGCGCTGTTGTTCAGGACACGCGAGACGGTAGCCACAGAAACGCCCGCCTGACGGGCGACGTCACGAATGGTGATCATATTCACCATCCTTCAAAGGATTGCAGCAACTCACAGACACCCCCTGTGTTTAGCAAGGTGGCTATTTTGGCAGTGAGAGAAAGGGGACTACGTGAAGAAGCTCACACTCATGAAAACGCTTACATCCGTTTTGTTAATGATTGTGATCCAGATCGTTATCTGGATGTATTTTTCAATGATATCCCTGAAGCACGTGCGGTTAACTGACGCCACACCCACTCCAGTGGCCCCTGGCGGAAATAGCGTAGCCAGAGAACAGAAAACGCCAGGTTTACCGCCCAGACCGGGATAACAAACGCCAGCAGTTCGAGGCGGTCGAATTTCATAAACAGACCAAAGCGATAGAAAAGCGTGGTGCAGATAAGCGTTTGCAGGAGGTAATTGCTTAACGCCATGCGCCCCACGCAGGCGATAGCGCTGACCATCCACAGGCGAGAAAGCGTCGGCCAGAAGCCATAGATCAGCGCCGCATAGCCGATGGTCTGGAACGGTGCGCTCAGCTCACGCGGTACCTGGAGCAGGAAAGCGCACCAGCGGTAATCCCAGTGAAGGTGCCACTGCGCCATCACCGCCGGAAGGTTAATCAGCACGCCGAGCAGCACCAGCCCGGTGCCGGTGCGGCGATAGTGGCGCAGGCTGAATTCGCCTTTCAGCCAGCCGGTGCGCATCAGTGACGCGCCCATCAGCATCATTCCCGCCAGCTGCCAGCCGTATTGCGCGCCCAGCGCAAGGAGGCTATCGCCCAGCATATCCGCACGGTTGCTTATTGCTTCCGTACCGCCCTTCAGCTTCCAGTATTGCTCGTACTGCAGGTTTGCGGCATCCGGGATCCAGGAACGGTTTGTCGCCTCGCCCGAGATCATCCCCAACAGCAGCAGCACTGCCAGCCCCATAACATAGAGCATTACGCCGGTGTTAAAGAGGCTTTTTACGCTGTGCGCATCGCGAATGAGACGCCAGCAGATGAGCCCGACTAAGCCATACGCGAGGAGAATATCGCCATCCCAGAAGAACAGCCCGTGGATAAACCCGAGAATAACCAGCAGCGTCAGACGCGACTGGATCCAGCGCGTGCCGCGCCTGAGGAGGAGCTGCAGGCCTGCGCCAAACAGCAGGGCAAAGAGCGTAAGAAATTTGACCTGCGCGAAGAGATCGAGGATCGCCCACGTCCAGGCATCACTGCGCGTGATGTCGCCATACCACGCAGGGTTAAGATAGGCCGCCTTCGGCAGACCGAAGGCGCTGATATTGAGCAGCAGGATACCGAGAATGGCGACGCCGCGAACAAAATCGAGCGTGACGTTTCGCTCCATGGTCCCTGCCCTGTAAGACTTAGTTGTGGTGACGAACGGCGCGCAGGAACTCCTGGCGGGTATTCTGGCTCGATTTAAACAGCCCACCCAGCGAGGTAGTGGTAGTCGCACTGGTGGCATCACGCACGCCGCGCGCTTTCACGCAGTAGTGAACCGCGTCGATTGAGACGGCCACGTTATTGGTGCCGAGCAACGTTTGCAGCGCGGTCAGGATCTGCTGCGTCAGACGCTCCTGCACCTGTGGACGCTGCGCAAAGAACTGCACAATGCGGTTGATCTTCGACAGGCCAATCACCGTATCTTTGGGGATATACGCCACGGTCGCTTTACCGTCGATAGTGACGAAATGGTGTTCGCAGGTGCTGGTCAGCGTGATATCACGCACCGTCACCATCTCATCCACTTTCATCTTATTTTCGATGACGGTAATTTTCGGGAAGTTGGCGTAATCCAGGCCAGAGAAAATTTCGTCGACGTACATTTTCGCGATGCGGTGCGGCGTCTCCATCAGACTGTCGTCACTCAGATCGAGATTCAGCAGCTCCATGATATCGGTCATATGACCGGCAATCAGACGCTTTCGGGTTTCATTGTCCATATCCTGAACGGGCGGACGCAGTGGCGTTTCAAGACCGCGCGCAACCAGGGCTTCATGGACCAGGGCAGCTTCTTTACTGAGTGATGACATTTTGTTCTCCTGCAGGTGTGGCGTCTTTTGCCCTCGTTGTGGCAAAAGTATGCGCTCATTGTGCGTGAGGCCGCGCACATAATCCAGTATTCACGACGATAATTATTGCAATTGCTGTTGCCTTTCAGCGTGACGATTCCACACCAGGGCACCGCCGACGAACAGCGCAACGCCCGCCAGGCCCAGCGCAGGCTCCAGCCGGTGGGTAAGCCAGGTCGATAACGCTGAGGTTACCGGCCCTACCAGCTGGCCTATGGCATACCCGGTGGTGAGCAAACCGGCCATATACCGCGTGTGCTCCGGAGCCAGTTCGCGGCCGTACAGCAGCGAGAGCTGAACGGCGCAGAGGAACCCGCCGCCCACCAGTAGCCCGCCTGTCAGCAATCCGCCAATTCCGGGCAGCAGCCAGGCCGCCAGCACGCCGGCCCCCTGAAGCCACAGCACGATAGCCAGCCGGCGGTTAGCCGTTGAGGTATGGCGTAAAAGAATGCTGAGCGCAATGCCCACCACGGCGGCGAGACCAAAAATCGGCCAGACGAACTGGGCAAACAGGCTGCCGGGAAAACGTACGGCCGCCATTTGCGATAGAAAGGTCGCCGGCAGAATGTACCCAAACCCGGCCAGGCTGTAGCTCCAGACCAGGCGTTTTAAATCTGCCGTCAGTACCAGCGGCTCCGGTGCGGTGCCGGGTCGATGAAGTTGTCCGGCTCGCGGCAGGTAGCGTGCCACCAGCGCAATCAGCACCAGCGCCAGCACGCCGTAAATTTGCCATGCTGCACCGGCCGAAAGGGATTTCGCCTGAATATAGACAGCGAGCAGCCCGCTCAGGGCAATGCCTGCTCCGGGCCCGGCAAACACAGCGGCGCTCAGGCCCGGTTTGCCCAGCTGGCCCAGGCGTTCGTTGGTCCAGGCAGCAATCAGCACCATAGACCAGCCGCTCATGCAGCCAATCACAAAACGCAGCAGACCGTGTACAACGGCGTTATCCGCCGCCGCAGAGAGTAGCGTCAACGCCACCGCCCCCGCGATGCCCAGCCAGAGACGCATTTCAACAAAGCGGTGGGCGCGCATCGCATCCCACGCGCCCACCAGATAGCCCAGATAGTTCATCGCCGCCACCAGACCCGCGCTGGTCAGCGTAAGCTGCCCGGCAGCTATCATCAGCGGCACCTGAGGGGTAAAGGCAAAGCGCCCGATTCCCATTGCTACCACCAGAACGACGAACCCACTGAGCGCAATACGCAGCGCCATGAACGCTCCAAATGTTAAAGAAAAGTAAATTTATGATGCAGCATCTCGTCGTCTGACGAAAGTGAAAGTTGCTCACAGGTTAATGAAAACGCTGTATTATGGGTTTTATGACTGCACATTCTCATTAAGGAGCCCAGCATGGAACTGCTCGAAGAGCACCGTTGTTTTGAAGGTCGACAGCAGCGCTGGCGGCACGACTCCACCGTTCTGAACTGTGCGATGACGTTCAGCATTTTCCTGCCCGCGACGGAAAACCCGCCGGTTCTGTTCTGGCTTTCCGGCCTGACCTGCAACGATGAAAACTTCACCACCAAAGCAGGCGCGCAGCGTATTGCTGCCGAACTGGGTATTGCGCTGGTCATGCCGGACACCAGCCCACGTGGCGATGATGTGGCCGACGATGCGGGATACGACCTGGGCAAAGGCGCCGGCTTTTATCTGAATGCCACCGAACTGCCCTGGGCGCGCCACTACCGTATGTATGATTACATTCGCGATGAACTTCCTGCCCTCGTGCAGTCTCAGTTTGCGGTCAGCCAGCGCTGCGCGATCAGCGGCCACTCGATGGGCGGTCACGGGGCGCTGATCTTGGCGCTGAAAAACCCAGGAAAATACGTCAGCGTGTCGGCATTTGCGCCTATCGTGAACCCCACCCAGGTGCCATGGGGGCAAAAAGCCTTTACCCACTATCTGGGTGACGATACGGAAAAATGGCTGGCATGGGACAGCTGTGCGCTGATGCTGAACAGCAAACCGGAAGATGCCCTTCCTATCCTTATCGATCAGGGAGATGCGGATCAGTTCCTTGCCGGGCAGCTACAGCCCGCGGTGCTGGCAGAAGCGGCACGCCAGAAAGACTGGCCGCTGACGCTGCGTATTCAACCGGGATACGATCACAGCTATTACTTCATCGCATCCTTTATTGAGGATCATCTCCGCTTCCATGCGGAGCATTTGTTCGGGTAAGTGCGGCCTTTTTTGCCCGGTGGCGCTTCGCTTACCGGGCCTGCAAGCTTGTGCCTTTTTGTAGGCCGGGTAAGGCGCAGCCGCCACCCGGCACCTGACTGGATCAGAACCTGTAATCCACACCCACGAAGTAACGACGGCCATCTTCTGTATAGCTGTAATCATCACGGCTCAGGTCTTTATCCAGCAGGTTCTGCACGCCCGCGCGCAGCTTAACGCTTTTCGTTGCCTGCCACGCCGCACCGGTATTCCAGATGACATAGCCACCCGGCGTAGGGGCACTGCTGGTCAACGCGCGTTTCTCGCCGGTGTAGTTGCCCTGAACGTAGAACGACCAGTCCTGGGTCGCCTGCCAGTCAACGGTACCGTTGGCCGTGTGGAATGGCAGATCGGACAGCGGTTTGTTGCCGCCGTTACTGATATCACGACCATCGTTATAGGTGTAGTTCAGCGTCACTTTCCACTCTTCCGCCAGCGGGAATTTCAGCTCCGTCTCCACCCCGCGGATACGCGCCTTGTTAACGTTGTAATAGCGGAAAATCGGTTCACCGTCCGCATTCAGGCCAACGTAGTTAGGGTAGCTCTGGGCCTGCTTCACATTGGCCGTACGGCTAATGCTGATGCGGTCATCCACATTATTCTGGAAGGTGGTAATGCTGGCCTGCACGCCCTCTAACCAGCCCTCTTCCCCGCTGTAGTAGAGACCGAATTCGAAGCTCTCACTGGTTTCCGGTTTCAGGTCCGGGTTACCGACAATCTCACAGGCACCACGGCATGAGCCGCTGACCCAGTCGGGACTCAGCTGCAGCAGTGACGGCGCTTTAAACGCGGTAGCCCAGCCCCCTTTCACCGTTACGGTATCGGTCGCGTTATACACCAGATACGCCCGCGGACTCCAGTGATCGCCATAGGTGTCATGGTCATCCATACGGATACCGGTGGTCAGCGCCAGAGGTTCAAAGATACGCCACTCATCCTCCAGGAACAGAGCATACTGGCTTGTCGAGGTACTGCTACTGGAACCGCCAGTCAGGTTGACCGGATCTTTCAGCTTATCGTGACGCCATTCACCACCGAAGGTCAGGAACTGATTGATTTCGCCCAGCGGCAGCACGTATTTCCCGTCCACTGCGTTGCTCTCGGAGGTGATAGGGTTGCTGTTGCCCGGGTTTTTGTTGTCAACCTTCTCGCCGTATACCTTCAGCTCGCTGTTGCCGATACCCCAGCGACCGTTGTGACTGAGGGAGTAGTTCTGACGCTCAAGGCGGTTTTTGTCGAGGGAATCCGAGTCGCGATCCTGACGGTCGAAACCATAGCCCGCCGTAAAGTCGTGATTTTCAGACGGCGTCCAGGCGAATTCGACATTAGCATCGCGGCTCGTGAAGCCTTCGATGCGCGGCGTTTCACCGCTCGCCGTGGTAGAAGATTTCTGCTGGCCGTCTTTCTCACGCTTCGCGAGGCTACCGTAGGCTTTCAGCCCCAGCAAGCCATCCACCAGCGGGCCGCTGGTGTAGAACTGACCGTTGTAGGTGTCACCGCGATCGCGATGTTCCTGAATCGTGGAATCGGCGCTCAGGGTGCCCGTCCACTTCTGACCGATTTTTTTGGTGATAATGTTCACCACGCCGCCCAGCGCGTCGGAGCCATAAAGCGAGGACATCGGCCCGCGCACCACTTCGATTCGTTCGATGGCGTCAACCGGCACCCAGCTGAGGTCGAAATCATTATGGCGGAACACCGCGTTGCGGGAGTTAACGCGCTTGCCGTCGACCAGGATCAACGTATAGCTGCTGTCCAGACCGCGAATACTTACCCCTTTACGGTTGTCCCCTTCGCTCGTGAGTTGTACGCCCGGCACATCCCGTAACACATCTTTCAGGTTCTGAACGGGTTTGCGCTGCAAATCTTCCTGCGTAATCACGCTGATGCTGGCTGGCGCATCTTTCAGGTTTTGCTCGGTTGCGGAGGCCGTTACAACCATTGTGTCGCCGGATTCTGCTGCGATAACAGGCAGGGCCAGGGACATTGCGGACGCACAAAGTCCTCCCCTGACGAAGGGATTCAACCTAAACATTCCATATCTCCATGAGGTAAATACAACTACATCAAATCATCACTCACAGCGTCTTCCTTGCCGCCCACATCTGCGGTGGGTCGGTGACACGCTTATTTTTGATAACGATAAAGCAAACGATAATTATTATCAATTAAATTGTTAAAAAATATATCTTTGTTTCTGCCTACAGGGATAAAAAACCCGCTCGAATGAGCGGGTTAAAAGAGAGGGAGTGCGGTTATTGTTTAAATCGTTCCGGGAATTCCATTTCACTGTAGCGAACGAAGTGTGTTCCTTTCGTCAGTTTGTAACCAAACCAGATGACAAGGAACAGCGGAATACCAATGTAGGTTGCCGTGACGGCGCCCCAGTCAATGGTATCCGCCAGGAACGCTTCATAGTTCTGTCCCAGCGTAATAATCAGACACAGAATGAAGGCGAAAATAGGACCCAGCGGGAAGAAGCCGGAACGATACGGCAGCGAGTTAATGTCATAGCCCTGTTTGACATAGCCACGGCGGAAACGGTAGTGGCTAATGGCAATCCCCAGCCAGGCAATAAAGCCCGTCATCCCCGAGGTGTTCAGCAGCCACAGGTATACCGTCTGGTTGCCAAACATGGAGGTCAGGAAGCACAGACCGGCGATTACCGTTGTTGCGTACAGCGCGTTACGTGGAACGCCGCCGCGGGACAGTTTCGCGAAGATACGCGGGGCTTTACCGTCGCAGGCCAGGGTGTAGAGCATACGGGTGGATGCGTACATCCCGGAGTTACCGGCAGAAAGCACGGCGGTCAGGATCACGGCGTTCATCACTGCCGCCGCAGACAGCAGACCGGCGTGCTGGAAGACCAGCGTGAACGGGCTGACGCTAATGTCTTTGACGTCATTGCGCAGCAGGCTTGGATCGGTGTATGGAATGATCAGGCTGATAATCAGGATCGCGAACACGTAGAACAGCAGGATACGCCAGAAGACCTGACGAACCGCACGCGGAATATTTTTTTCCGGGTTCTCAGACTCACCGGCAGCGATACCAATCAGTTCAGTCCCCTGGAAGGAGAAGCCGACAATCATTGCCACGCCAATCATTGCCGAAAGACCACCGGCAAACGGCGCATCGCCTGTTGTCCAGTTGCTCCAGCCCGCAGGTTCAGCACCTTTGAAAATACCAACGATCATCGCCACACCGACGACGATAAAGATGATGACGGTTGCCACTTTGATCAAAGAGAACCAGTATTCCGCTTCGCCGAAACCGCGCACGGAGATGTAGTTCAGCAGGAAGATGACGGTCAGGAACAGTGCGCTCCAGATCCAGCCCGGCGTATCCGGGAACCACCAGTTCATCACCAGCTGTGCGGCGACGAGGTCAACGGCGATGGTGACCGCCCAGTTGTACCAGTAGTTCCAGCCCAGCGCGAAGCCGAAACCTTCTTCAACGTATTTTTGACCGTAGGTCGAAAACGAACCTGACACCGGCATGTACGCGGCCAGTTCGCCCAGACTGGTCATCAGGAAGTACACCATCAGGCCAATCAGAATATAAGAGAAAAGCGCCCCACCCGGGCCTGCTGCCGAAATCGTTGCGCCAGAGGCAACGAAAAGACCTGTACCGATTGAACCGCCAATGGCGATCATCGTCAGGTGACGCGCCTTGAGTTCACGACGGAGCGTGGGCGCTTCTGTGGTTTTAATTTCTGAAACCATATGAAAATGCTGTCCATTTAATAAATGAGGCGCGATTGTAGCAGACGATCCGGATTCCTTCCGGCAGAAATACTCAGTTATAAGAGAGCTTCATGACGCGGCCAGGATTATAAGTAAAGCATAATTTTTCCCTCTCCCCTTTGGGGTGAGGGACGCGTTTAGATTTCGCAATAGCGCAGAAAACGCTGCAGCGAGCTGGAGAGGTGTTTCTGACGATGGTGAATGCGCCACAGCGTGCGTACCAGTTTCGGGAGCGGAACGGGAATTTCCACCAGCGACCCCGTCTCAAGCTGTTCAGCAATGACCCGCCGTGAAAGACAGCTGATGCCCAGGCCATGACGCACCGCGTGCTTAATCGCCTCTGAGTTCCCCAGCTCCATCCCCAGCTGGAAATGCGGCAGATGGGACAGCAGCAGGTAATCGACAATTTCCCGCGTGCCGGAGCCCTGCTCACGCAGGATCCACTGCGCCTGCGCCAGCCGCTCCAGCGTCACTTCGCCCTGTAATAAAGACGAGGCCGGGGACGCAAAGACCACCAGCTCATCCTCCAGCCAGGGCTCGGCAATGATATCGACGTTATGGCAGGGACCTTCGATGAGACCGATATCCACGCGGAAATCGATCACCGCGTTGATGACGTCCTGGCTATTACCGACGCTCATTTCCAGCGGCAGGGTGGGAAAATCCCGACGGTAGCGGGCAATCACTTCCGGCAGGATGTAATTCCCGATGGTGCTGCTGGCGTAGACGCGGATCGCCCCGTTGTCTTCGCGGAACAGCTGTTCGATTTCGATAGCCTGCTCCAGCAAGGCCAGCGCGCGCGGGTAGAGAAGGCGCCCGTGCTCGTTGACCACCAGGCGCTTCCCTACCCTGTCGAAAAGCTGAACGCCCAGCTGACCTTCGAGGTCGGTCAGGGCTGCGCTGACCGCTGATTGCGAGAGCGCCAGCATCTGCGATGCCTGCGTCGTCGACCCGCTTTTCAGCACTTCGGCAAAGACTTCCAGCTGGCGCAATGTAATGTGCATGGTTGCTTACCACTTATATAGATTGATTATAAGTATATAATCAATTTTATTTTTAAGCCAGAGCGCCGTAACCTTTAGCCAGACAAAGGAGAAGGTTATGTCAGAACTCACCTTACAGCATCATCGTACATTGTGGCACTTCGTGCCGGGTCTTGCGCTCAGCGCCGCGGTGACCGGCGTGGCGTTATGGGGCGGAAGCATTCCCGCCGTTGCCGGCGCAGGTTTTAGCGCCTTAACGCTGGCGATATTGCTCGGCATGGTCGTGGGTAACACCGTTTACCCACATATCTGGAAATCCTGTGACGGCGGCGTGATCTTCGCCAAACAGCACCTGCTGCGTCTCGGGATCATTCTCTACGGCTTTCGTCTCACCTTTTCGCAGATTGCCGACGTTGGCGTCAGCGGGATCGCCATCGATGTCCTGACCCTGACCAGTACCTTTTTACTGGCCTGCTTTATCGGTCAGAAAGTCTTTGGTCTGGATAAGCAAACCAGCTGGTTAATCGGCGCAGGCAGCAGTATTTGCGGCGCTGCGGCGGTACTGGCAACGGAACCTGTCGTGAAGGCCGAAGCCAGCAAAGTGACCGTGGCGGTGGCGACGGTAGTAATCTTCGGTACGGTGGCGATTTTCCTCTACCCGGCGATGTATCCGCTGGTGGCCCACTGGTTCAGCCCGGAAACCTATGGCATCTATATTGGCTCAACCATGCACGAAGTGGCTCAGGTGGTCGCAGCAGGTCACGCGATTAATCCGGAAGCTGAAAACGCGGCGGTGATTGCCAAAATGCTGCGCGTGATGATGCTCGCGCCGTTCCTGATTTTCCTGGCCGCGCGGGTTAAACAGCTGGCTCCGGCGGGCGGCAGCGAGAAAAGTAAAATCACCATTCCGTGGTTTGCGATCCTGTTTATCGTGGTGGCGATTTTCAACTCCTTCCACCTGCTGCCGAAAGCCGTGGTCGATATGCTGGTGACGCTGGATACCGTGCTGCTGGCGATGGCCATGGCGGCGCTGGGGGTGACCACCCACGTCAGTGCGCTGAAAAAAGCCGGTGCAAAACCGCTGCTGATGGCGCTGGTGCTCTTTATCTGGCTGATTGTCGGCGGCGGTGCCATTAACCTCGCGGTGCACAGCCTGATGGCATAAACCACTACGTCCTTCTCCTGCTAACCCGCTATCATAAGCGTTTCGGGTTAGCAGGAGTTTTTTTATGAAATATGTTGGAGCGCACGTCAGCGCTGCAGGTGGCCTTGCCAATGCTGCCATTCGCGCCGCCGAAATTGAGGCGACCGCTTTCGCCCTGTTCACCAAAAACCAGCGCCAGTGGCGCGCCGCGCCGCTCACCACGGATGTGATTGATGATTTCAAAGCCGCCTGTGAGAAATACCACTACGGGCCGGGTCAGATCCTCCCCCATGACAGCTACCTGATCAACCTCGGACATCCGGTACAGGACGCGCTGGAGAAGTCCCGCGAAGCGTTTCTCGATGAAGTACAGCGCTGCGAACAGCTGGGGCTGACGCTGCTGAACTTCCATCCGGGTAGCCATCTGATGCAGATCGACGAAGATGCCTGTCTGGCGCGCATTGCCGAATCCATCAACATCACCCTGGATAAAACTAAAGGCGTGACGGCGGTGATTGAGAATACCGCCGGTCAGGGCAGCAACCTCGGCTTTAAGTTTGAACATCTGGCGGCCATTATTGACGGGGTGGAAGATAAATCCCGCGTGGGCGTGTGCATTGATACCTGCCACGCCTTTGCCGCCGGTTATGACCTGCGCACCACCGAGGCCACGAAAAACACCTTCGACGAGTTCGGGCGCATTGTTGGCTTTAAGTATCTGCGCGGTATGCACCTGAACGATGCGAAAAGCGCCTTTGGCAGCCGCGTTGACCGCCACCACAGTCTGGGCGAAGGTAATATCGGCCATGATGCGTTCCGCTTTATCATGCAGGATGCCCGTTTCGATGGGATCCCCATGGTGCTGGAAACCATTAACCCGGATATCTGGGCGGAAGAGATTGCCTGGCTGAAGGCACAGCAGACAGAACAGGCGGTTGCGTAAGAATGAACGAAAGAGAGAAGCAGATACTCAAGATCCTGCGGCGTAATCCCCTTATTCAGCAAAACGAAATCGCCGATATTTTGCAGATCAGCCGTTCGCGTGTCGCGGCACATATTATGGATCTGATGCGTAAGGGGATGATCAAAGGTAAAGGATATATCCTCACCGAACGGGAGTATTGCGTGGTGGTCGGCGCCATCAATATGGATATTCGCGGCACGGCGGAAATCCACTATCCGCAATCGGCCTCTCATCCGGGCAGCATTCACTGTTCCGCTGGCGGCGTGGGGCGTAATATCGCGCATAATCTTGCCTTGCTGGGAAGAGACGTCCATTTAATTTCAGCGGTAGGCAGTGATTTTTACGGCGAAACACTGCTGGAGCATACGCGTCAGGCGGGGGTAAATGTCTCCAGCTGTATCCGCTTACACGGACATAACACGTCAACCTACCTCTCCGTCGCAAACCAGCAGGATGAAACGGTGCTGGCGATAAACGATACACAGATTCTGCAAAAGCTGACGCCGCAACTGCTGGACAACTCGCGGGATCTGCTCCGTCACGCCGGGGTGATACTTGCCGATTGCAACCTCACCCCGGAAGCGATGGAGTGGGTCTTTACCATAGCGGATGATATTCCGGTCTTTATTGATACCGTTTCTGAATTCAAAGCGGAAAAAATTAAGACCTGGTATTCACGGATCCATACCCTAAAGCCGACCCAAAAGGAACTGGAGATCCTCTGGGGCAATCCCGTCATTACCGATGCTGACCTGGCCCGCGCAGCGGATTTTCTGCATCAGCAAGGGGTTCAGCATGTGTATGTTTACATGAAGGATGAATCGGTTTTTTGTAGCCAGAAGAATGGCGAACAATTTCGTCTTTTCCCGCCTGCGCATCCTGTCGTGGACGGTTTTGGCGCGGATGACGGTTTTATGGCGGGCCTTCTCTATAGTTTTCTGGAAGGGAGCGATTTTCGTGACGGTGCGAATTTCGCGATGGCGTGTGCTGCCTTATCACGCGCCAGCGTCAGCCTCAATAATCCTGCCCTTTCCGCTAATAACGCCCTCTATCTGCTCAATACAACCCAGGCATAATGCCTGGGTCATTCTTTATAAACTGATGAAGAAACCCGCAATCGTCGCGCTCATGAGATTGGAAAGCGTGGCTGCTGCCAGGGCCCGCATTCCCAACTGCGCTATTTCGGGCGCCCGCTGTGGCGCAATGGCGGAAAATGCGCCGACGACAACGCCAATGGATCCAAAATTGGCGAAACCGCATAGGGCGAAAGAGATAATGGCGATGGTTTTTACATCCAGAGAGCCTGCTGTTTGCAGATACGGTGAGAAATTGAGGTAGGCCACAAACTCATTGATTGCCAGCTTCTGACCGATCAGGCTTCCGGCAAGCGTTGCTTCATGCCAGTCAACCCCCATAATCCAGGCCAGAGGAGCCAGAACATAACCCAAAATCCCTTCAAGCGTGACGTGTTCGTAACCAAACCAGCCACCAATGCCGCCAATCATGCCGTTGATCAGCGCAATGATAGCGACAAACGCCATCACTACCGTTGCAACACCCGCAGCAATTTTTAGCCCGGTCATCGCCCCGCTCGCGGCAGCTTCAATAATGCTTTTCGGTGGAGTTTCAGTGAATGACAGGTTATCAAAAGTGACGTTTGACGCTTCTGTCGCCGGGCTGAGTATACGCGCAAACAGGATCCCACCCGGAATGGCCATCAGCGATGCGGCAAGCAGATAATCAATCGGCACGCCCATTCCGGCATAACCAATCATCATCGAGCCAGCAATCGATGCCATACCGCTACAGATCGCGGTGAACAGTTCATTGCGGTTAAGACGCTCAATAAACGGCTTCACAATTGCCGGGATCTCGTTTTGCCCGAGAAAGATGGTGGTCACGGCAACAAAGGATTCGATCTTACTGATGTGCAGTGCTTTCTGGAAAATACCGCCAAGAAACCGGATAAGCAGCCCCATCACGCCGATGTAATAGAGCAGGCTGATCAGGGCGGTGACAAAAATAATGGCAGGTAACACACGAAACGCGAAGATGAACCCCGCCCCATCAAACAGAACATCCATTTTCGGCCCTACCAGCGAGCCAAAGATAAAGGCGCTCCCTGCATCACTGTAGGACATGACTTTATGTACGCCCAGCGCGGCCTGCTCAACAAGCCATTTACCAGGAGGAAAATAGAGCATAATCCCACCGATGGCGATCTGCAGAACCAGCGCAGCCCCCACGGTACGCAGGCTGATACGCTTTTTATTGACTGACAACAGGAACGCAATTGCCAGTAAAATTACCATCCCCACAACACTTCTCATGATATCCATAACGAATTCCCTTCATGCCAGTAAACCCGGCGTTGTCGCCGGGCCTCAGTTGTGTTTGCCCCTGGTGGTCGACAGCATGCTGACTGAACGGTTTTAGCAGGCGAGACGTTGATAGGCTTTCGCTATCTCGCTGGCCAGCACGGCGTTGTTGAAGACCAGCTGTATATTAGACTTCAGGCTGTCGCCACCGGTCAGATCGGCCACCCGGGCCAGCAGGAAAGGCGTGCTTTCTTTGCCCACGATGCCCTGCTCTTCAGCTTCTCGTACCGCCTGATCGATGGCTGCATTAATTTTGCCTTCTGCCATAGCGAACGATTCAGGAATCGGATTGGCCACCACCAGTCCGCCGTTCAGACCCGTCTGCCACTTCACGAGCATGGCGCGGGCAATCTCTTCTGCGGTATCGAGACGAATGCTCACGTCAAATGGACTGGTACGACAGAAAAATGCCGGAAGAGAGGTTGTCTGGTAGCCAATTAACGGGACACCGAAAGTTTCTAAATATTCGGTGGTGAGCCCCAGATCGAGAATAGATTTCGCGCCCGCACACACCACCGTGACATTGGTATGTGCCAGCTCCTGAAGATCGGCAGAAATATCAAACGTGCGTTCAGCACCACGATGAACACCACCGATTCCCCCGGTTGCAAAAACTTTAATTCCGGCCAGCGCCGCAATAATCATGGTGGAGGCAACCGTTGTGGCTCCATTTTTTTTGGCTGCTACGACAAACGGTAAATCCCGGCGACTGACTTTTGTGACGCTGTGCCCTTCGCGCCCCAATAACTCAATTTCATCTTTACTCAAGCCCACCTTCATTATTCCGCCAATAATGGCAATAGTTGCCGGAACAGCGCCATGCTGACGAATGGTTTGTTCGACCTCAATTGCCGTTTGTGCATTTTGTGGGAAAGGCATCCCATGAGAAATAATGGTGGATTCGAGCGCGACGACCGGCTTTTTATTTTTAAGCGCGTCCTGTACCTCTGGTGAGATTTGCAGTAATTCAGCATTCAGTGTTAATTCAGACATGCGGATTTCTCCAGTAAGGAAATAACGTTTTCAACAGATAAATCAGGGTTGTTGGTATATTCACAGGCAAGCGCCATGGATGAGCAACCCTGCGCGAAACGTACGGAATCAATAAATGACAAACCATCCACCCAGCAGGAGACCAGCCCGGCCATCATGGCGTCGCCTGCACCGGTCACATTAATGACCTGCGTTTTAACAGGTAATGCCCACCCATGCTCCCCGTTGGCGTGACTGTAGTAAACGCCATCCCCCCCCATGCTGAGTACCAGCCGCGTTAGCCCATGCGTATGGAACCAGGCGGCAACATCCGCAGCGTCGTCACGTCCGGAAAGCGCAATCCCACTGAGGGTTTCGGCTTCCAGTCGGTTGGGTTTCAGCGTGTGGATTTTGTCGAGATGATTGCGAATTTTGATACATTTCCAGGCGGATACCGGGTCTACAAATACCGGTACGCCGCCGGCATTTTCGAGTATCCAGACCAGTGCCTCCTCACTGATATTACAGTCGGCAACAACTGCTGATGCGTGATGAATAAAATCCGCATGTTGTGCTAAAAAACGGGCAGAAATATGCTCAGAAATGCCCATATCATTGATAGCCACTAACATTTCACCCGTATTATCGAGCAGTGATAAATAACAGGATGTATTTTCACCGGGCACACACAGACTTTTTTCTACGTGGACACCACTCTGACGGGTTTGTGTTAATAACATTTCACCATAAAAATCCTGGCCTACGGCAGTGAGTAGCCATGATGCTTTACCCAGCAATGAAAGATTATGGGCAATATTTCTTCCCACGCCGCCGGGAGAAAATTTTATCCGCCCTGGATTAGAGTCAGCATAATTGAGTGAATCATGTGAATATCCGGCCACATCCATATTGGCTGATCCGATTGTTACTATGTATTCCTTTTTGCGCATAGCACACCCTCCGGCAAAGTATTGCCATAGTAATGATGCCGCAATTAACGACATCAAAATCTATTAGAGCTTATGTTTGCAAACAAACATCTGTTTGTATTGCGCATGTTTTGATCAAACTAAATCTGGCTGCAAGCGATAAAGCGAGTAGTTATGAACAGAATCACATTTTTTAGCGGATATAATTCGGGAAGACAGGAAAACCTGAGAGACAGGGCACAAAATGCAGAAATAAAAAAGGGCAGAGGATTCTCTGCCCTGGGAGAGGGGATTTATATCACGCCGCTTTCGCCACCACGTCCGCTTCAGGACGTTTGAGCACCGCGTAAGAGAGCCCAGCTACCAGCGTACCCGCAACAATCGCCAGCAGGTAACCCAGTACCGGTGTGATGGCGCCAGGGATCAACAGGACAAACAGACCGCCGTGTGGTGCCATCAGTTTTGCGCCAATCGCCATGGAGATAGCGCCGGTCACCGCGCCGCCAACGATACAGCACGGCAGAACACGCATTGGATCACGGGCGGCGAATGGAATCGCCCCTTCGGTGATAAAGCACAGACCCAGTACCAGCGCCGCTTTACCCCCTTCCTGCTGCGCTTTGTCGAATTTACGACGCGCGATAATCGTGGCCAGACCCAGTGCCAGCGGAGGCACCATACCTGCGGCCATAATGGCAGCCATCGGTGCGTAGGTCTGGGTACTCAGCAGGCCAACACCGAAAGCGTACGCCGCTTTGTTCACCGGGCCACCCATGTCGGTACACATCATGCCCCCGAGGATCGCACCCAGCAGTACCGCATTCGCAGTACCCATGGTTTGCAGCCAGTGAGTCAGGCCCGCGAGGATACCTGCAACCGGCTTACCAATCAGGTAAATCATCGCCAGACCGACCACCAGACTGGAAATCAGCGGGATAATCAGGATCGGTTTCAGCGCTTCCATACTCTGCGGCAGCTTCAGCTTCGCGCTGATAAGCTTCGCGACGTAACCCGCCAGGAAACCGGCAATGATACCGCCGATAAAACCGGAGCCGGTGCTGACGGCCAGCATACCGCCGATAAGTCCCGGCGTCAGGCCCGGACGGTCAGCGATGGAGAAGGCAATAAAGCCCGCCAGAACAGGTACCATCAGCGCGAACGCAGAACCACCACCGATCTGCATCAATGCCGCAGCTAGCGTCCCTTGTTCTTTAAACGCGGTAATACCAAATGCGAATGACAGCGCAATACACAAACCACCCGCGACCACCATTGGCAGCATGTAAGAGACACCAGTCAGCAAGTGACGATAGGCGCCTGCTGACTCTTTCTTCCCTTCCGTCGCGGTCTGTGCGGTACCAGTAGCCTGATACGGCTTCGCTTCCACCAGCGCTTTATCAAACTCCTGCGCGGTTTTTTTCAGCGCCAGGCCGGTTGAGGTACGGTACATCGGCTTACCGGCAAATTTCGCCAGATCCACTTCGATATCCGCCGCCACAATCACCAGATCGGCTTCCGCCACTTCTTCTGCGGTGATAGCGTTGCCCGCGCCCACAGAGCCACGCGTTTCAACTTTTACCCACCAGCCGCGTTTTTTCGCTTCGGTTTCAATGGCTTCAGCCGCCATGAAGGTGTGAGCCACCCCCGTCGGACAGGCCGTCACCGCGACAATGCGTTTCGGTCCTGCTACAGCAACCGGTGCCGTGACAACAGGCGCGCTGTAAACAGACGCATGACCTTTCGCTTCACTCAGGAACAGTTCCGGGTGGGCCACCGCACGATTAATATCGCCCAGCCACACTTTTTTGCCATTCAGCGCACTGTCAGCCGGGATTTTATCGCCCAGGACAATGGCCAGTTCTGCATCACCTGGATTATCGATAATCTCCAGATGCGCTTTTTGTGCCGCCGCGCCCAGCAGGGTCTTCGCCATATAGGCGCGAGCCTGTCCGAGACCGGAGTCAATGATCAGCAGCGTTTTCATTATTCCTCTCCTGCTGTTAGTTAAAAGGTTTTAAGTCAACGCGCGCCATCATCGCGGCTAACTGGGTACGATCGGTAATACCGACATTGCTCTGGCTGACGGCCAGGGCTGCAACGGCGGTGGCAAGACGTAAAGTATGTTCACTGGATTCACGCATCAGCAGACCATAAATCAGGCCGCCAACCATGGAATCCCCTGCACCAACGGTGCTGACAACGTCAACCGATGGCGGTTTGGCGATCCATTCGCCGGACGCGTTAACCCACAACGCCCCTTCTGCCCCAAGCGAAATCACCACATGAGCGATACCCTGCTCGCGCAGCGCATGGGCAGCGTCAATCACATCTTTTAATTCTGGCAGCTTACGACCGGCCCAGATCTCCAGTTCACGGCGATTTGGCTTCACCAGCCACGGAGAGGCTTTCAGACCCGCAACCAGCGCGTCGCGGCTGCTGTCAAAAATAATGCATGGGCACTGGCTGCGCAGGCGCGTCATCCAGTCGGTGAACGCTTCCGGGCTCACGCCGGACGGCAGACTGCCGCTGACGCACACCATGTCGAACTGGCCCAGCCAGGTCAGGGAATCGTTCACAAAACGCTCCCAGTCGGACGGAGTCACCTCAAAGCCGGAGAAGTTCAGATCGGTTACTTCACCGTCTTTCTCCGTCAGCTTAACGTTGATACGGGTACGGCCCTGAACAACCTGAAAACGGTTAGCAATGCCCAGCTCGCTGAACAGCTGCTGGAAACCATCCTGGTTATCTTTACCGAGGAATCCCCCCACGGTGACATCGATACCGAGATCCTTGAGCACTTTCGCGACGTTAATCCCTTTACCCGCAGCATGCAGGCCAGTGGTACGCACGAGGTTTACTTCGCCGCGCTCAATTTCCGGGCAAAACCCCACCAGGTCATAAGCCGGGTTCAGCGTAATAGTCGCAACACGTCTGCTCATTATGCGCCCTCCCCCAGACCCGCAGCGATGGCATCGCCAATCGCTTTCAACGCCTGTTCAGCATCCGCACCCTGCGCGGTGAAGCGCAGACGGTGACCTTTCTTCACGCCCAGCGCGACAACTTTCATCAGACTACGGCCGTTGGCCGGTTTGCCCGTGCCATCAAGATTCGCCACGGTGATCTCACTTTCGAATTGTTTAATGGTATTCACCAGCATGGTGCCGGGACGGGCATGCAGGCCGTGTTCGTTACGCACCACGAACTCTGCGGTCAGCACGTCATCCGTCAGCGCATCATCACTGGTCAGCAGTGCCAGCACGGTGGAGGCATCAGCGTTCAGCAGTTTTTCAGCTTTGTTGTTCAACAGCAGATCGCCCAGACGTTTCAGCACGGAAACCGGCTGTTCATCGTTCATCGCCACGGTCACCAGCATGGCCGCACGTTCGCCGTCTACGTCAAACGCGCTGGCCGCGCGGCTCACGGCGATAGCACTGCGCAGGTTGCCTTCAGCACTGTCGTTCAGCCAGATACCCTGCCCCAGATTCAACGGCTTATCGTTGATCACGCGCGTTACGAAGGTGGCATCCGCCGCGCCGGCTTCCTTCAGGCGACCCGCGTTTAGCGCCTGCAGCGTCACCAGGTCGGAGGCAACCACGTCCAGCGTCAGCGTTTCATTATCCAGTTTCAGCGCTTCACTCTGTTTTTCGCCCATCAGCAAGGCGCGCAGCTCTTCCGCTGTCGTGGCGGATTTGAGCTGTTCAGCCACCGCGTCATCGCTCAGGACGTGCGTCAGCTGACGCAGCAGGCCTAAGTGTTCGTCGCTGCTGGCCGCGATACCGATAGCCACATAGGCCACCTGCCCCTCGCCCCAGAGCACGCCCTGCGGGAACTGATAAACCTTAACGCCGGTTTTCAGCACCTGATCGCGGGTGTCCGTCGTGCCGTGCGGAATGGCAATGCCGTTGCCGAGGAAGGTTGAGGTCTGCTGTTCGCGCGCCAGCATGCCGTTTACGTAGCCGTCCGCGACGTTACCCGCTTGCACAAGTGCAGCGGCAACCTGGCGAATAGCCTCTTCTTTATCCCCGGCCTGAGCGCCCGGGTGGATATCCTGAACAGATAACTGGAACATGGTTCTCCTCTCCTGCTGAACTTGAATCGTTTCAGCTTAAATGAGAAAAAATGCGCTAGCCTGCTCCGTTTGTTAAAACAAGATAGCGCTGAAACGTTTCAAAAAGTCTTGCGCTTTTTGCAATGCCTTGCAAGTAAACTCGTCTTTCTGATGTCAGAATTTAGAGATACAGCACATTTCTTATTCCTTCAGCTGAATTTTGCTGAAGTTCAGCAAGTCAGTTTCAGCTAAGGTCAGCCGGGGAGGATGCAAGATGAAATGCCATTTTGATTTTTCGTGGCATCATTGACCGCACCCACTGTTTATTTTTTAGCTGACGGCGTAAACTCCGCTCCCTCTCTGCTACTCGCTAATTATAAAACATGCATAACACCCCTGCGGCTGCCTCGCCGAAGCCCTTTGATTTGACCTCAGCAGCCTTCCTGATTGTTGCCTTCTTCACGGGTATTGCCGGTGCGTTACAGACGCCGACGCTGAGTTTATTTCTGACCAATGAGGTTCATGTTCGTCCGGCAATGGTCGGCTTCTTTTTTACCGGAAGTGCCATCATCGGCATCCTCGTCAGTCAGTTTCTGGCAGGGCGTTCCGACAGAAAAGGCGATCGTAAAAGTCTGATCGTTTTCTGCTGCCTGCTCGGTGTACTGGCCTGCGTTCTGTTTGCCTGGAACCGTAACTATTTTATTTTGCTGTTCATCGGCGTGTTCCTGAGCAGCTTTGGCTCGACGGCGAACCCACAGATGTTCGCCCTTGCCCGCGAGCACGCCGACCATACCGGACGCGAAGCGGTGATGTTCAGCTCTGTTATGCGTGCTCAGGTGTCGCTGGCATGGGTGATAGGGCCGCCGCTGGCTTACGCGCTGGCGATGGGTTTTGGCTTTACGGTGATGTACCTGAGTGCGGCCGTTGCGTTTGTCGTCTGCGGCGCGCTGGTGTGGTTCTTTCTGCCGTCAATGCGCAAAGAGCCCAAAGTGGCAACGGGTGTGCTGGAAGCCCCGCGCCGTAACCGCCGCGATGCCCTGCTTCTCTTTATTATCTGCACGCTGATGTGGGGCACCAATAGCCTGTATATCATCAACATGCCGCTGTTTATTATTGATGAACTGCATCTGCCGGAAAAGCTGGCGGGCATTATGATGGGCACCGCCGCCGGGCTTGAGATCCCGACCATGCTCATCGCGGGTTACTACGCGAAGCGTTTCGGAAAGCGTTTTTTAATGCGCATAGCCGCCGTCGCTGGCCTGCTGTTCTATATTGGTATGTTGACGGTTCACACGCCGGGGCTGTTGCTGGCTTTACAGCTGCTGAACGCCATTTATATCGGCATTCTCGCCGGGATAGGCATGCTCTACTTCCAGGATCTGATGCCGGGCCAGGCAGGTTCCGCCACGACCCTGTATACCAATACCACCCGCGTGGGCTGGATTATCGCCGGTTCAATGGCCGGCGTCGTGGCTGAGATCTGGAACTATCACACCGTGTTCTGGATTGCGCTGGTGATGTGCACGCTGACGCTTGGCTGTCTGGCGAAGATTAAAGACGTTTAAGGCGCGGTGAGCGCTTCCAGCTCAAGCAGGTACGTCATCGCCTGCTCGCGCGTGGTGCCGCACATTTCGGCTGAGGGCTGAAGCCCGGAACAGACCTTCGGGCGCAACGGTGAGCCAAAGATCATACACAGGTTAGTCTCTGAGAGCTGAACGCAGCGGGTATTGGCAGGCTTGCCTTCGGGCATTCCTGGAATGGGACTTGAAATGGACGGTGCAGTACAGCACGCGCCACAATCTGGACGGCAATCCATAAATGCTCTCTTCGCTGACGAACGCCCGCTCAGTCGGGCATCGCGCGCACAGTAACACCTTTTGTGTATTGATAGCAAAACCCACGAATTCCTCTTGCCTGAAAGGCCGCGCACGAGTAATTTGGCGCGATATTTTTTACCTCCCGTAAACAGGATTACTGCAATGCCAAGAGCGAACGAAATTAAGAAAGGTATGGTACTGAATTACAACGGCAAATTGCTGATTGTGAAAGATATCGACATTCAGGCCCCGAGCGCCCGTGGCGCAGCAACGCTGTACAAAATGCGTTTCGCCGATGTCCGTACTGGCCTGAAAGTGGAAGAGCGCTTTAAAGGTGACGATATCGTTGATACCGTGACCCTGACCCGTCGCTACGTTGATTTCTCCTACATCGACGGCAACGAATATGTGTTCATGGACAAAGAAGATTACACCCCGTACATCTTCACCAAAGATCAGATTGAAGAAGAGCTGCTGTTCATTCCTGAAGGCGGTATGCCTGATATGCAGGTTCTGACATGGGATGGCGTGCTGCTGGCGCTGGAACTGCCTCAGACTGTCGATCTGGAAATCGTTGAAACGGCACCAGGCATCAAAGGCGCATCTGCGAGCGCCCGCAACAAACCGGCTACCCTGACAACCGGTCTGGTTGTGCAGGTACCGGAATACCTCTCAGCGGGCGAGAAAATCCGCATCCATATCGAAGAAAAACGCTATATGGGTCGTGCTGACTGATTGCGGCTTTTGCCCGGTGGCGCTACGCTTACCGGGCCTACGAAAAACCGGCCCTGAAGCCGGTTTTTGTGTTTTTGTAGGCCCGGTAAGGCGTAGCCGCCACCCGGCAATTTCGCTTACAGAAGCTCCGGATACTTCGTCATCTTCAGCGCCAGCTCCACGCCGCGCACTTCCGCCATCCCTTTAAGACGGCCAATTGCCGAATAGCCAGGGTTGGTTTTCTTACGCAGATCGTCGAGCATCTGGTGGCCGTGATCGGGACGGAATGGAATAGGACGTACATCGCCCGCCTGCTTACGACGCGCCTCTTCCGCCAGAATGGCGTCCACCACCGCAACCATATTCACATCACCGCCCAGGTGCGCGGCTTCGTGGAAGGTTTTTGGGTTCTCTTCACGGCAGGTCGCACGGAGATGCGTGAAGTGGATACGATCGCCAAAGGTTTCAATCATCCGCACCAGATCGTTATCCGCACGCACGCCGTAGGAGCCGGTACACATGGTAAAACCGTTGTAGATGCTGTTAACCGTCTCCTTCAGCCACTGCATATCTTCAATCGTGGAGACGATACGCGGCAGGCCGAGGATCGGACGCGGTGGATCGTCCGGGTGTACGGCCAGGCGAACCCCAACCTCTTCCGCCACAGGAACAATGGCGCGCAGGAAGTACGCCATATTTTCACGCAGCTGGTGCTTATCAATATCGCCGTACTCCGCCAGACGCGCGCGGAACTGATCCAGCGTGTATCCCTCTTCAGCACCCGGCAGGCCAGCAATAATATTGCGGGTCAGCTTTTCAATGTCCGCGTCGCTTGCCACGTTAAACCACGCCAGCGCCTGCTGCTGCTCTTCCGCGGTATAGTCCGCTTCGGCGCCCGGGCGCTTCAGAATGTGCAGTTCGAATGCCGCAAAGGCAATCTGATCGAAACGCAGCGCTTTTGAACCGTCCGGCATCTGATATTCAAGGTCAGTGCGCGTCCAGTCCAGGATCGGCATGAAGTTATAGCAGACGGTATCAATGCCGCAGGCCGCAAGGTTACGAATGCTCTGCTGATAGTTCGCAATCCAGGTCTGATACTCCCCGGTATGGGTTTTGATATCCTCATGAACCGGAATACTTTCCACGACAGACCAGGTTAATCCCTTCTCCGCCAGCAGGGCCTGGCGCTGTTTAATTTCCTCCACCGGCCAGACCTGACCGTTAGGAATGTGATGCAGCGCCGTGACAACACCCGTTGCGCCAGCCTGACGCACATCATCAAGAGAAACCGGATCGTTCGGCCCGTACCAACGCCAGGTTTGTTCCATTACCCCACCCCTCAAGTTGTTATACCAATACATGTTAATGCGATGACGACTACCATACATGTTTGCCATGAAGGGTCAATACACCGCCACACATTGATTGATCAAACTCACAGAACCGGGATATTTACGGCTCACCAATTTTATTTGTTGTCATATAACTTTACACTGGCATTGTTAATTAATGGTTAATCAGGTGTGTATTACATGAAGACAATTGCCTCCACCTCGCTGCCTGCTCACGTTCAGCAACCTCGCTACGATCGTGCGCAGTTACGCTCCCGCATCGTTCATTTTGGCTTTGGTGCCTTTCACCGCGCGCATCAGGCCTTGTTAACAAACCGGGTGCTGAATGAAAAAGGCGGCGACTGGGGGATCTGTGAGATCAGCCTCTTCAGCGGTGATGTGCTGATGAGCCAGCTGCGCGCGCAGGATCATCTGTTTACCGTGCTGGAGAAAGGTGCAGACGGCAATCAGCCGATTATCGTCGGCGCCGTCCATGAATGCCTGAACGCAAAGCTGGACTCCCTGTCTGCCATTATTGAGAAATTTTGTGAGCCGCAGGTCGCGATTGTGTCGCTCACCATAACCGAGAAAGGCTATTGCATCGATCCTGCGACCGGTAAACTGGATCTGCACAACGCGCGGATCGTCCACGACCTTGAAAATCCGAATGAACCGCATTCTGCCCCGGGGATTCTGGTCGAAGCGCTCCATCGCCGCCACGAGCGTGGCCTGCCCGCCTTTACCGTGCTCTCCTGCGACAATATCCCGGATAACGGGCACGTAGTGAAAAATGCGGTGCTGGGCATGGCGCAAAAACGTTCCGCTGCGCTGGCGGAGTGGATCGAAAGCCACGTCAGTTTTCCGGGCACGATGGTCGACAGGATTGTCCCCGCCGCAACTGACGCCTCGCTTGCGGAAATCACCGAAGCGCTCGGCGTTGAAGATCCGTGCGCCATCAGTTGCGAACCGTTTATTCAGTGGGTGGTGGAAGATAACTTTGTCGCGGGCCGTCCCGAGTGGGAAGTGGCGGGTGTCCAGATGGTGCAGGATGTACTGCCGTGGGAGCAGATGAAATTACGCATGCTCAACGGCAGCCACTCTTTCCTGGCGTATCTCGGGTATCTCGCGGGCTATGCGCACATTAATGAATGTATGGAGGATCCCTCTTTCCGTAATGCCGCCCGTCGGCTCATGCTCGACGAACAGGCGCCCACATTACGTATTCAGGATGTCGACCTCACCGCCTACGCCGATAGCCTGCTCGAACGCTTTGCGAACCCGGCTCTCCAGCACCGTACCTGGCAAATCGCGATGGACGGTAGCCAGAAACTGCCCCAGCGCATGCTGGACGGGATCCGCATCCATCTTGAGCGAAAAACGCCGTGGCCACTGCTGGCGCTCGGCGTGGCCGGCTGGATACGCTACGTCAGCGGCACCGACGACCGTGGCAACGCGATTGATGTTCGCGATCCCCTCAGCGATAAAATTCGTGCGGTTGTTGATGCCAGCAACGAGGCCGATCGCGTCAACGCGCTGCTGGGGCTGAGTGAAGTCTTTGGCCACGATCTGGCGCAAAACCACGTTTTTGTTGAGGCGGTTAACCAGGCCTACCAGCGTATCAGCCGCCACGGCGCGCGTCAGGCTGTTATTGAAACGTTAAATATTTAACGATTATTGCGCTTAAGGCGAACGGAAAGGGTCTCCGTTCGCCCTTCCCCTTCTCATTGGTCACGTTTTTCGTCAGGATAAGAGAACAGTGTTATCGCATCACCCTTCTCTCCCGGAGCGCACGTGACCAAAACCAACCTCATCACCGGTTTTCTCGGCAGCGGAAAAACCACCTCCATTCTTCACCTGCTGGCAAATAAAGATCCGGCCGAGAAATGGGCCGTGCTGGTCAATGAATTTGGCGAGGTAGGCATTGATGGCGCACTGCTGTCATCCAGCGGCGCGCTGATTAAAGAGATCCCCGGCGGATGCATGTGCTGCGTCAATGGCCTGCCAATGCAGGTGGGACTCAACACGCTGCTGCGTCAGGGCAAACCCGACCGCCTGCTGATTGAACCCACCGGACTGGGCCACCCGAAGCAGATCCTCGATCTACTGACCGCCCCGGTTTACGAGCCGTGGATCGATCTGCGCGCCACCCTGTGTCTGCTCGATCCACGCCAGTTGCTGGATGAAAAAGCCGTCGCCAATGAGAACTTCCGCGACCAGCTCGCCTCGGCTGACATTATCGTCGCCAATAAAGAAGATCGCGCCACGGCTGAAAGTCAGGCGGCACTGGAAGCGTGGTGGCAGCATTTCGGCGGTAATCGTACGCGGGTACAGACCACCCAGGGGAAAATAGACAGCGCCCTGCTTGATCTTCCTCGTCTGAACCTCACCGAGCTGCCCGCCAGCGCGGAGCACGCGCACAGTCATCCGGTTAAGCAGGGTCTGGCTGCCCTCAGTCTGCCGGAGCATCAGCGCTGGCGCCGCAATCTGAATAGCGGTCAGGGATATCAGGCCTGCGGATGGATCTTTGATGCTGAAACAGTCTTCGACACCATTGGGATCCTGGAGTGGGCCAGACTTGCCCCCGTCGATCGCGTGAAAGGGATCATGCGCACACCGGATGGACTGGTACGGATTAACCGCCAGGGCGAGGATTTCTTCATTGAAACGCAAAACGTGGCGCCGCCGGACAGCCGTATAGAGTTAATTAGTGCGGTTAACACCGACTGGAATGCCCTGCAGTCCAGCCTGTTGAAGATTCGTTTAAGTTCGGGCGGCTAACGTTGCCCCAGTTTTCACTCTATGCTGAATGTTATGACAACGCGATTTCCCCTGATATTACTGCTTAATGTCGCCGGTCTGGCGCTTTTCTTCTCCTGGTATATCCCGGCGAATCATGGTTTCTGGTTCCCGCTGGATTCGACCATTTTTCACTTCTTCAACCTGGAGCTGGTTAAGAGCAACGCCTTCCTGTGGCTGGTGGCTCTCACCAACAACCGCGCCTTCGACGGCTTCTCTCTGCTGGCCATGGGCTGCCTGATGCTCTCATTCTGGCTGAAAGCCGATAACGCGGGACGTCGACGCATTCTGATTATCGGTCTGGTGATGCTGCTGTTCGCGGTCATCATTAACCAGCTGGCTACCGCGATTATTCCGGTTAAACGTTCAAGCCCAACGCTATTCTTCACCGATATTTATCGCGTCAGCGAGCTGCTGCATATTCCGACAAAAGACGCGTCGAAGGACAGTTTCCCCGGCGATCACGGGATGATGTTGCTTATTTTTTCCGCAATAATGCTTCGCTATTTCGGCAGAAAAGCCTTTGCAATAGCCCTGATTATTTTTGTGGTTTTTGCCTTCCCGCGCGTAATGATTGGCGCCCACTGGTTCAGCGATATTGCCGTCGGTTCGCTCTCCGTTGCGCTGATTGCGTTGCCGTGGTGTCTGATGACGCCGCTGAGTGACAGAATAATAGGCCTGTTCGATCGCTATCTTCCGGGCAAAAAGCAACAATAATTAAACAAACATCTAACTCAAATTAACGTTAATCATCAGGGATCGACATGATCCCTGATAGCCTTCCCGCCACGATCGTTTCGTGCTGTCATATTCCTGTCATCAGTTTCATGATAAAAATGAAGCAATTGCGCGATAACGCGTCGGATCCGACCGTATTTTAAGCAATTACGGATTTTTACTTTCTGTATCACAATTTCTTATAAAAAAAAGGCTTTTTTTACTCGCAATACCCCGGGCAATCGGTTAATCTCGAACTCGTTTTGCCCCATAGAGATAATGATTTCGCTGGTGAATAATTTTGTGCGCTGTGCCACAAATGTGATCAGAAAGAATTGTCTCAATGTGAACAGATAATTAGTCTCGTCACGTTTGGCATTTTTATAACGATATTTGTCGTTAAGGACTTCAAGGGAAAATAAACAAAATGGTCAAATCTCAACCGTTTCTGAGATATATCTTACGGGGGATCCCGGCGATAGCAGTCGCGGTACTGTTGTCTGCATGTAGTACATCGAACACCGCAAAGAATATGCATCCTGAGACGCGTGTTGTGGGAATGGAAGATTCCTCGTCACTGCAAGCCTCTCAGGATGAATTTGAAAATATGGTACGTAATCTGGACGTGAAGTCCCGCATTATGGACCAGTATGCTGACTGGAAAGGCGTGCGTTATCGTCTTGGCGGCAGCACAAAAACAGGTATTGATTGTTCCGGTTTTGTACAGCGTACGTTCCGTGAGCAGTTTGGGTTAGACCTTCCGCGTTCAACGTATGAACAGCAGGAGATGGGCAAGTCGATTTCACGTACGAAACTGCGCACCGGTGATTTAGTTCTGTTCCGTGCAGGTTCTACAGGTCGTCATGTTGGTATCTACATTGGTAATGACCAGTTTGTACATGCCTCCACCAGCAGCGGTGTGACCATTTCCAGCATGAACGAACCTTACTGGAAGAAGCGTTACAACGAAGCGCGCCGTGTTCTGACCCGCAGTTAAGATGACAATTGTATCGTTGGTTATCCCTTGGCTGGCGATACGATGAAAAAAAGCACTGCTTCGGCAGTGTTTTTTTTTGCCCGTTACACTGAATACATCCAGCGGCATTTCAGGAATCACGACGTCTATGTTCACCCGCTACTTTTCCAGCAATCGCAAGATTCTGTTCATCAGCATTATCACGGGTCTTATCGCCGCCCTGCTCCTCGGGTCATTGCAGTTTTTCTGGAGCTACCACAAGCGGGAAACCAAATTCGACACCCTGATTCGCGATATCTCCATCTATATGGAGAGCTATTTCGATGAGTTAAAAAACGCTGTCGATATTCTCCAGCCGCTCACGTTGAACACCTGCCAGGAGGTCAATCAGGAGCTCACCTCGCGCGCCGCCTTTAGCATTAATGTTCGCGCCTTCCTGCTGGTAAGAGACAAAATGGCATTTTGCTCATCGGCCACCGGCCCGATGAATGTCCCGATGGAGGAGCTGATACCTGAGCTGCACATCGGTAAACCGATCGATATGGCGTTGCTACCGGGCACCCCGATGTTGCCCAATAAACCCGCGATTGCCATCTGGTACCGTAACCCGTTAGTGAAGGATGGCGGAGTGTTCACCTCGGTGAATATCAATCTGACGCCTTACCTGCTCTATACCGCGCGTCAGGACGAGTTTGCGGGCATTGCCATCATTATTGGTGATAATGCGTTGTCAACGCGCTCCAGCAGGCTAGTCAAAGCGCATGATTTACATGATATTCCGGCCCGTACCGCGACGCTGAAAGAGGTCCCCCTGACCATAAAACTGTATGCGGACGCGTGGACCAGCGATGAAATTCTCTATGCCCTGTTCTTCGGGCTGGTATGCGGTATTGCTGCCGGATCGCTCAATTACTACATCCTCAGCATTCGGCTCAATCCGGGTAAAGAGATTTTAAGCGCCATTAAGCGCGGTCAGTTTTATGTGGTTTATCAGCCCGTCGTTGATGCCAAATCGCTCCGGATGACCGGGCTTGAAGTGCTGATGCGCTGGAAACATCCGACAATGGGAGAAATTCCGCCAGATGCATTTATCAATTTCGCTGAAGCGCAGAAGCTGATTGTCCCGCTGACGCTGCATCTCTTTGATCTGATTATTCACGATGCCCCCGTGTTACAGACCCTTCTTCCCCCGGGCGCAAAAGTGGGGATCAACATTGCGCCCGGACATCTGCATGCGGAAAGCTTTAAAGACGATATGCGCACCTTCAAAGCGCTACTGCCGCCGGATTATTTCCAGATCGTGCTGGAAATTACCGAGCGCGACATGCTTAACCATCGGGAAGCCAACAGCCTTTTCGAGTGGCTGCATAATGAAGGTTTTGAGATAGCCATTGATGATTTTGGTACGGGCCACAGTGCGCTAATTTATCTTGAGCATTTCACCATGGACTATCTCAAAATCGACCGCGGTTTCGTGAATGCCATTGGTACCGAGACCGTGACCTCGCCGGTGCTGGATGCCGTGCTCACGCTGGCAAGGCGACTGAATATGTCCACCGTCGCCGAAGGGGTGGAAACGCCGGAACAGGCCGCCTGGCTGCGTGAACATGGCGTCAACTTCCTGCAGGGATACTGGATTAGCCGCCCGATGCCGCTGGCACAGTTCCGTGAATGGCGACCGGACGTGTCACCCGACGGTGAATAATTTCACATTGCCTGCGGCGTCACTTATTATTCAGCTTAACCGAGCCGGTCTGTAAAAGAGGGAGCCGCCGCGAAATGCTTATGCGCGTTATGTTGCTGATGTTGGCATTCACGAGCCTGTCCAGCCAGGCGCAAGCCATCAAAGAAAATATCGCCTTCGCGGTGATTGGCGAGCCGAAATACGCCGTCAATTTTACCCACTTCGATTACGTTAACCCTGACGCGCCGAAAGGCGGAAAGGTCACGCTTTCCGCCACGGGAACGTTCGACAACTTCAACCGCTTCGCCCTGCGTGGGGTAGCGGCGGCGCGAACGGAATCGCTTTACGATACGCTCTTTGTCACGTCTGATGATGAGCCCGGCAGCTATTATCCGCTGATTGCCGGGAATGTGCGTTATGCCGATAACTTCGCCTGGGCGGAAATCACCCTGAACCCCCGGGCACGTTTTCACGATGGCACACCGGTTAAGGCCAGCGACGTCGCCTTCACCTTTCATAAATTTATGACCGAAGGCGTTCCCCAGTTCCGCATTGTCTATAAGGGGGCGTCAGTCAGAGCTATTGCGCCGCTGACCGTACGCATTGAGCTGAGCGAACCGAACAAAGAGAATATGCTCAGTCTGTTCTCGCTGCCCGTGATGCCGGAATCGTTCTGGAAGAATCATAAGCTAAGCGACCCGCTCTCGACGCCACCGCTGGCAGGCGGTCCCTATCGCATCACCGACTGGCGCATGGGGCAGTATGTGGTTTACTCCCGCGTTAAAGACTACTGGGCGGCTGACCTGCCGGTAAACCGCGGGCGCTGGAACTTCGACACCCTTCGCTATGACTACTACCTTGACGATAACGTGGCGTTTGAAGCGTTCAAAGCCGGTGCCTTCGATTTACGCGTAGAGAGCAGCGCCAAAAACTGGGCGACCCGCTATATCGGGAAAAATTTCGCCAAAGGCTATATCGTTAAGGACGAACACAAAAATGCGTCTGCCCAGGACACGCGCTGGCTGGCGTTTAATATTCAGCGTCCGGTATTTACTGACCGCCGGGTGCGGGAAGCCATTACCCTGGCCTTTGATTTTGAATGGATGAACAAAGCGCTGTTTTACGGCGCCTACAGCCGCGCTAACAGCTATTTCCAGAATACCGAGTATGCCGCGCGTGATTATCCGAAAGCGGACGAACTGGCCCTTCTGACGCCGCTGAAAGCCGAGCTCCCCCCGCAGGTGTTCACCCGTGTCTTTCAGCCACCCGCGTCAAACGGTGACGGTTTCGATCGCGACAACCTGCTGAAAGCCAGCAAGCTGCTGGATGATGCAGGCTGGCACCTGAAGAATCAAAAACGGGTTAATGCCAAAACGGGTCAGCCTCTCAGCTTTGAACTGCTGCTCTCGTCCGGGGGCAACGATCAATGGGTACTGCCGTTTAAGCATAATCTTGAGCGTCTGGGCGTAACCATGAACATTCGCCAGGTCGATAACGCCCAGATAACCAGCCGCATGCGCAGCCGGGATTACGACATGATGCAGCGCCTGTGGCCCGCGCAACCGTGGCCCAGCTCGGACCTGCAAATCTCCTGGGCCTCCCGCTACATCGACTCCTCGTACAATGCTCCGGGCGTAAAAAGCCCGGCGATTGATGCGCTGATTGCGAAAATTGTGGCGGCGCAGGGAGATAAAGAAAAGCTCGTGCCGCTTGGGCGCGCCCTCGACAGAGTGTTAACCTGGAATTACTACATGCTGCCGATGTGGTACATGGGCGAAGACCGCCTCGCGCGCTGGGACAAGTTCTCCGTGCCTGCCGTGCGCCCGGTCTATTCCCTCGGCTTTGATACCTGGTGGTATGACGTCAACAAAGCCGCCAGACTTCCCGCTGAGCGGCGATAAGGAATCATCATGGGTGCGTATCTTCTCCGCCGTCTGCTGCTGGTCATCCCCACCCTGTGGGCCATCATCACGATTAACTTTTTTATCGTGCAAATCGCCCCCGGAGGGCCGGTCGATCAGGCGATTGCCGCCATTGAATTTGGCAACAGCGGCGGCATGCCCGGCGGGGGCGGTGAAGGCATGGGCGCGAGCCATGCGCGAACCGGCGTGGGGAATATCAGCGAAAGCCATTATCGCGGCGGACGCGGTCTGGATCCGGAGGTGATCGCCGAGATCACTCATCGCTACGGTTTTGACAAACCGATTCACGAGCGCTATTTCAAAATGCTCTGGGATTACATCCGCTTTGATTTCGGCGACAGTCTGTTTCGCAGCGCGTCAGTGTTAACGTTGATTAAGCAAAGCCTGCCGGTGTCGATAACGCTGGGGCTATGGGGAACGCTGATCATCTATCTGGTCTCGATTCCGCTCGGGATCCGCAAAGCGGTTTATAACGGCAGCCGCTTTGATATCTGGAGCAGCACGTTCATTATCATCGGCTATGCCATTCCGGCGTTTCTGTTTGCCGTTCTGCTGATCGTCTTTTTTGCCGGGGGAAGTTATTTCGATCTCTTCCCACTGCGAGGGCTTGTCTCCGCCGATTTCAGCACGTTGCCCTGGTACCAGAAAATAACCGACTATCTCTGGCATATTACCCTGCCGGTTCTGGCCACCGTCATAGGCGGCTTTGCCGCCCTGACCATGTTGACCAAAAACGCCTTTCTCGATGAAATTCGTAAACAGTACGTCGTCACCGCCCGCGCCAAGGGCGTGAGTGAAAAGCAGATCATGTGGAAACACGTGTTCCGCAACGCCATGCTGCTGGTGATCGCCGGATTTCCAGCCACGTTCATCAGTATGTTTTTTACCGGCTCGCTGTTGATTGAGGTGATGTTCTCGCTCAACGGTCTGGGCCTGCTGGGCTATGAGGCCACCGTGTCGCGTGATTATCCGGTAATGTTTGGCACGCTCTATATTTTCACCCTGATTGGCCTGCTGCTGAATATTGTCAGCGATATCAGCTATACGCTGGTCGATCCCCGAATCGATTTTGAGGGCCGCTGATGCCGCGTTTAAGCCCCGTCAACCAGGCCCGCTGGGCCCGCTTTCGCCACAACCGCCGCGGCTACTGGTCGCTGTGGATCTTTGCCGTGCTGTTTGTGTTGAGCATGTTTTCGGAACTGATCGCTAACGATAAGCCGTTGCTGGTGCATTTTAATGACCGCTGGTACGTGCCTGTTCTGGTCAGTTACAACGAAAGTGACTTTGGCGGCCCATTTGCCACGCCGGCGGAGTATCAGGATCCGTGGCTTCGCCAGCAGATTGAGCAACACGGCTGGGCGCTCTGGGCACCGGTGCGTTTTGGCGCAAACAGCATTAACTTCGCCACGACGACCCCCTTCCCTTCCCCGCCGTCTGCGCAAAACTGGCTGGGAACGGATGCCAACGGTGGCGACGTGCTGGCGCGCATCCTGTATGGCACCCGTATTTCGCTTCTCTTTGGGCTGATGCTGACCATATTCTCCAGCGTGCTGGGCGTCGTGGTGGGTGCTGTTCAGGGTTACTACGGGGGAAAAATCGACCTCTGGGGCCAGCGGGTGATTGAAGTCTGGTCAGGCATGCCAACGCTGTTTCTCATCATTCTGCTCTCCAGCGTGGTGCAGCCCGGTTTCTGGTGGCTGTTAGGCATCACCGTCGTGTTCGGCTGGATGGCACTGGTGGGCGTCGTGCGCGCGGAATTCCTGCGTACCCGCAATTTCGACTATATTCGTGCCGCGCAGGCGCTTGGGGTCAGCGATCGCGGGATCATCTTCCGCCATATGCTACCGAATGCCGTGGTGGCCACGCTCACCTTCCTGCCGTTTATTCTGTGCAGCTCCATCACCACCCTCACCTCACTCGATTTCCTGGGCTTTGGTCTCCCGCTGGGTTCGCCGTCGCTCGGCGAACTGCTGCTGCAGGGTAAGAACAACCTGCAGGCGCCGTGGTTAGGCATCGCCGCTTTTCTCTCCGTGGCCGTGCTGCTTTCACTGCTGATTTTTATTGGCGAAGCCGTGCGCGATGCCTTCGACCCTAACAAGGCGGTATAAGATGACCCAGCCTCTTCTCAGTATTGATAACCTGTCGATTGCTTTTTCAACGCAGGGCGAGACGCGCACCGTGGTCACCGATCTGTCGCTGCAGATCCAGCGCGGTGAAACGCTGGCCCTGGTGGGGGAATCGGGGTCCGGCAAGAGCGTATCTGCCCTTTCCATCCTGCGCCTGCTGCCGTCTCCGCCGGTGAGCTACCCGCAAGGGGATATTCTGTTCCACGGCAGTTCACTGCTGCATGCCGACGAACACACCCTGCGCGGCATTCGCGGCAATAAAATCGCCATGATCTTCCAGGAGCCGATGGTTTCGCTCAACCCGCTGCACAGCCTGGAAAAACAGCTCTATGAAGTGCTCTCCCTGCACCGGGGGATGCGCAAAGAGGCGGCGCGGGGAGAAATTCTGGATTGTCTTGAGCGAACAGGCATACGCAATGCGGCCAAACGGCTCAATGATTTTCCGCACCAGCTCTCCGGCGGCGAACGCCAGCGCGTGATGATTGCCATGGCCCTGCTCACGCGCCCGGAACTGCTGATAGCCGACGAGCCCACAACGGCGCTCGACGTGACGGTACAGGCGCAAATATTAACGCTGCTGCGGGAGCTGCGTGACGAGCTCAATATGAGCCTGCTGTTTATCACGCACAACCTGAGCATTGTGAAAAAGCTGGCCGACAGCGTCGCGGTGATGCAAAACGGGCGATGTGTGGAACAGAATATCGCCTCCACGCTGCTGAACGCGCCACAGCATCCTTATACGCAGCGCCTGCTTGACAGCGAACCCGCCGGCGATCCGGTTCCTCTCGATGCGGACAGCGCGCCGCTGCTGCGCGTTGAGGATCTGTCCGTCTCGTTCCCGATCCGCAAAGGTATTTTGCGGCGCATTGTCGATCGAAACCCGGTGCTGAAAAACCTCCGCTTCTCGCTGCGTCCTGGCGAATCCCTGGGGCTTGTGGGCGAATCCGGTTCGGGTAAAAGCACCACCGGTCTGGCGCTGCTGCGCTTAATTGCCTCGCAGGGTGAGATCCTCTTTGACGGCATGCCGCTGCACCGCTGGAACCGGCGGCAGATGCTGCCCGTTCGTCCCCGCATGCAGGTGGTTTTTCAGGATCCCAACTCCTCGCTTAACCCGCGGCTCAGCGTGTTACAGATTGTCGAAGAGGGCCTGCGCGTGCATCAGCCCGCCCTGAGTGCTCAGCAGCGCGAGCAGGAGGTGAAACGGGTGATGGTTGAAGTGGGTTTAGATCCCGAGACGCGTCACCGCTACCCGGCTGAATTCTCCGGCGGGCAGCGCCAGCGTATCGCGATTGCCCGCGCGCTGATCCTGAAACCAGAGCTGATTATTCTGGACGAACCAACATCCTCTCTGGACAGGACCGTACAGGCGCAGATCCTGGCGCTGCTCAAAGGGTTACAGGAAAAACACCGGCTGGCCTATATCTTTATCAGCCATGATCTACAGGTAGTGAGGGCGCTGTGCCATCAGGTGATTGTGTTGCGACAGGGAGAAGTGGTCGAGCAGGGTGAGTGCCAGCGCGTATTCACCGCGCCAACGCAGCGCTACACGCGCCAGCTGTTGTCGGCAGACTAGCGCTCAGAAGGGATACTGGCCAGAGAAAGGCTCAGCAATAGCAACGCCAAAATTCTTCAGACGGCAGGTGGCCGCAAACTCGTCCTGGCTTTTCACAAACAGGCACGGCTCGCCTTCGCACTCCAGCACGGAGCTGTCCACTTCGATATCGGTCAGGGCCTGGCTCAGACGTTCCATCACCCGCCATGCATTTTCGTCGCTCGGGCTCAGCAGTTTGAGCGCAACCAGGCAATTCTCGCAGCCCGCGACGTTTTGCGGAATCGGTTCAACTTTCGAACCTGCAAAACCCGCCGACCAGCGATAGCTCTGAGGCAAGCGATGGACAATGGAGAGTTGTAATGTATTCACGTTCGTTCCCCGGAAGTAAAATTCACTTCACAATTTATTTACATTTATAGTAACACATCATCGCCAGCCTGCACTATTCAGCGCTTTTTATTCGTTTCCAGGCTCGCGTCGGCGCTATATGTACCCGTTTCTGCGATCTAACTCAACCTTTTTGAATACAATGATGTGACTTTTTACACAAATAGATTTTACATAAAATAAACAAACACGGGGTAAACGAACACGGGTTTGGTTGATATGTATCAACAAAAAAGGCCCTGCCGGGCCTTCTCTGTAAATCAGTGAGCCGCTTTTCGCGGTCGACTGGCGTAAAGATAGAAAAGGATTGAGCTGGTTGCGCAAAAAGCCATCGCCCACAGCATTGGCCATGCCGTACTGAAGGTGGCCATAGCCAGTAACGCCCCGACGATCGCGCCGATACCGAAGCGGAACGTCCCCGCCAGGGATGACGCGGTGCCTGCCATGTGCGGGAACTCATCCAGGATCACCGCCATCGCATTCGATGACACCATCGCCACGCAGCCGACAAAGGCCGCCACGCCAACGACCAGCGCCCAAAAGCCCACGCCCAGAAACGCGCTCACGACCAGCCAGACGGCCATCACAAACTGGATCCACAGACCGGCGCGGAACATGTTCAGCGCCCCCACCCGCCGGACAAAACGGCTGTTGATGATGGTCATGATAAACAGGAAGACGATATTGAGCGCAAAGTAATAGCCAAAGTGCTGCGGTGAGACGTGGTTCAGTTCAATGTAAACAAACGGTCCGGCGCTCAGGAAGGAGAACATACCGGCGAAGCTGAACCCGCTCGCCAGCATATAGCTCAGCACGCGCTTATGACGAAACAGCGAAGCAAAGTTGCCGATTGTAGTGCGAATATGGAATTTCTGACGGCGCTCGACTGGAAGCGTTTCATCAATAAAGAAGAAAATCATCGCCGAGGCCAGCAGCGCGGCCAGGGCCAGGATCCAGAAAATCATATGCCAGCTAAACCACACCAGTACCGCACCACCAGCCATCGGGGCCACCAGCGGCGCAATCGTCGTCACCAGCATCACAAACGACATCATGCGGGAGAACTCTTCTTTCGGGTAGATATCGCGCATCAGCGCATTAATCACCACGCTTGCTGCCGCCGCCGCCAGACCGTGGAAGAAACGCATGATAATCAGGTGATCGATGGTCTGCGCCAGCGCACAGGCAACCGCAGCAACCGCAAAGACCAGCGTCCCGCCCAGAATGACGGGCTTACGTCCAAGGCTGTCCGCCATCGGACCATAAAACAGCTGGCCGAGGGCAAAGCCGAGAATATAGGTGCTGAGCGTCATCTGCGCACTGCCCGCCGGGACGCCAAACTGCGCCGAAATGACCGGCAGCGCAGGCAGGTACATATCGATAGACAGCGGCATCAGCATGGCCAGCAGGCCAAGAATGAAAACAATTTTGAACGACGAGTGTGGCCTGGTGGTCACAGAGTTCTCCTGAAATTAGTGCGAAGGCAGACCGACGCTGGCGATCTCTTCTTCCGTTAACGGGCGGTATTCGCCTGGCGCCAGGTCGGGATCAAGTTCAATCGCACCAATCCGTTCACGATGCAGGCCCACGACGTGGTTCCCCACCGCGGCAAACATACGTTTTACCTGATGATAGCGCCCTTCACTGATGGTCAGGCGGACTTCGGTCGGCGTGATCACCTCGAGCACGGCGGGTTTGGTCAGATCTTTTTCATTATGCAGCTGAACGCCTTTCGCGAATTGCTCTGCCGTGCCATCCGCAACCGGAGACTCCAGCGTCACCAGATAGGTTTTCTCGCAGTGGTGGCGCGGAGAGGTGATGCGGTGAGACCACTGTCCGTCGTCGGTCATCAGCACCAGACCCGTGGTATCGATATCGAGTCGCCCGGCGGCATGCAGCTTATGCGCAACCGGTTCGTCGAGGAAATAGAGCACCGTCGGGTGATCCGGATCGTCCGTAGAGCAAACATAGCCTTCCGGCTTATTGAGCATGAAATAACGCGGGCCGTGCTGCTGGGTCAGCGGATTGCCGTCATACTCCACCTGATGGTCAGGTTGCAGTTTGAACGCGCTGTCTTTCACAATGTCGCCATCCACGGTAACGCGGCTGGCGCGAATTTCGCGCCCGGCAATAGCGCGGCTTACGCCGAGTTGCTGAGCGATAAACTTATCAAGTCGCATGAAATCTTTTTAGCCTTAATGGTGCTGGAAGTCGGACAACAGGTCCGAAAAAGACGCAGTCTGGATCGGCTCAGTATAATGGTCTGGTTGCGCCACTCAAGGGAAAAAGTTTCGTGGCATACTATGTGCGGAATAACGAAACCGAGACCCCATGACTTTTACACTTCGACCCTATCAGCAGGAGGCCGTAGACGCCACCCTCGCCTGGTTCCGTAAACATCGCGAGCCGGCGGCGATTGTGCTGCCGACCGGTGCAGGCAAAAGTCTGGTGATCGCCGAGCTGGCGCGCCTGGCGCGTGGCCGCGTGCTGGTTCTGGCGCACGTTAAAGAGCTCGTTGCGCAGAACCATGCCAAATATTGCGCACTGGGACTGGACGCCGACATTTTCGCCGCCGGACTCAAGCGTAAAGAGAGCCACGGCAAAGTGGTCTTTGGCAGCGTGCAGTCAGTGGCCCGCAATCTCGACCTGTTTCGCAGCGAATTTTCGCTGCTGATTGTCGACGAGTGTCACCGCATCAGTGATGACGACGACAGCCAGTATCAGCAAATCCTCACTCACCTGAAAGAGGTGAACCCTCACTTACGCCTGCTGGGCCTGACGGCAACCCCGTTTCGTCTCGGTAAAGGCTGGATCTATCGCTACCATTATCACGGCATGGTGCGCGGGGATGACAAAGCCCTGTTTAGCGACTGCATTTACGAACTTCCGCTGCGCTACATGATTAAACATGGCTACCTGACACCGCCTGAACGGCTGGATATGCCGGTGGTGCAGTACGACTTCAGCCGTCTGCAGGCGCAGAGCAACGGCTTATTCAGCGAAGCGGATCTTAACCAGGAGCTGAAAAAGCAAAAGCGTATTACGCCGCACATCATCAGCCAGATTGAGGAGTTCGCCGCGACGCGCAAAGGGGTGATGATCTTTGCCGCCACCGTTGAGCACGCACGAGAAATCACCGGCTTACTGCCCTCTGGCGACGCGGCCCTCATCACCGGTGAGACGCCCGGCCCGGAGCGTGACGGGCTGATTGAGGCCTTTAAAGCCCAGCAGTTCCGCTATCTGGTGAACGTGTCGGTGTTGACCACCGGCTTTGACGCGCCGCACGTCGATCTGATCGCCATTTTGCGCCCGACCGAATCAGTCAGCCTGTATCAGCAGATTGTGGGTCGCGGCCTGCGACTGGCGCCGGGCAAAACCGACTGTCTGATTCTGGACTATGCCGGCAACCCGCACGATATCTATACCCCTGAAGTCGGGGCGCCCAAAGGAAAAAGCGACAACGTCCCCGTACAGGTTTTTTGCCCCGCCTGCGGGTTTGCCAACACCTTCTGGGGCAAAACCACCGCTGACGGCACGCTGATCGAACATTTTGGCCGCCGCTGCCAGGGCTGGTTTGAAGATGATGAGGGGCACCGCGAGCAGTGCGATTTCCGTTTCCGCTTCAAAAACTGCCCACAGTGCAACGCCGAAAACGACATAGCCGCCCGCCGCTGTCGGGAATGCGACACGGTGCTGGTTGACCCGGATGACATGCTGAAAGCGGCGCTAAAGCTGAAAGATGCCCTGGTGCTGCGCTGCTCGGGCATGGCACTGCAGCCCGGCGCCGATGAAAAAGGTGAGTGGCTGAAAATCACCTATTACGACGAGGACGGGGCGGACGTGAGTGAGCGTTTCCGGGTCCAGACGCCCGCCCAGCGCACGGCCTTCGAACAGCTGTTTATCCGCCCGCATACCCGCACGCCGGGCATCCCCCTGCGCTGGATAACCGTGGCCGATATCGTGCGCCAACAGGGGCTGTTGCGCCATCCGGATTTTGTGGTCGCCCGTAAGAAAGGCCAGTTCTGGCAGGTGCGTGAGAAACTCTTTGACTATGAAGGTCGCTTCCGTCGCGCTAACGAATTGCGCGGTTAGGGGGACTTTTCATTGATGTGCGGGGCATTTGAGTATAAAATGCCGCCCGCTTCACATCCGTGAGGCAGAACACTCACCTGCTGCTGGGTCGCCTGTAGTAGGGTTTTAAATACAGAGAGAAATCAATGTTTACTATCGAAGCAGAAGTACGTAACGTGCAGGGTAAGGGTGCGAGCCGCCGCCTGCGTGCCGCTAACAAGTTCCCGGCTATCGTTTACGGTGGCGAAGCTGCTCCAGTTGCAATCGAACTGGATCACGACAAACTGTGGAACCTGCAGACCAAAGCTGAATTCTACAGCGAAGTTCTGACCATCGTTGTTGGCGGTAAAGAAGAAAAAGTGAAAGTTCAGGCTGTTCAGCGTCACGCGTTCAAGCCAAAACTGACTCACATCGACTTCGTTCGCGCGTAATCGCAAACGTGTCGAAAAAAACCCCGCTTCTGCGGGGTTTTTTTATGGCTGTTATTTCCCGCCAGAGGTGCGGCGCTGAAGCTGATCGCGCAGGTTCGGCGGCGTCCCTTTGATGGTCAGCGTGTCGGTGGCCGGATCCCAGAAAATGCGTTCACCCAGCAGCATCGCGTCAAAGTTGATGGTTAACCCACCGCCGCTACCGGCAAATTTGGTTAACTGACGCAGCGTGCTGCGATCCGCCGGGAAGCTCTCTTCAAGCTCATAGCCTTTATCCGCAGTGAATTCCTGGAAGCTGACTTCACTCACGCCTGCCAGCTCTTTGGACAGCGACTCCAGCTCAATTTCTTCCCCTGCCTGCAGCTGTTCGTTGCAGTAGCTGTAAACCTGCTGACGTACGTTCTGACGCTCAGATTTATCAAGCTGTGCTTCAGCCGTGAAGTCGTCAACCGCCTGGAGCAGCCCTTTGTTTTGCGCTTTGGCGTTAAGACCTTCGCTGGCACCGAGGAAGTCCATGAAGAAATCCGCCACTTTGCGGCCCACACGCCCTTTCAGGAAAGTCAGGTAGCGGGTCGATTCCGGGTTCGTTTCCCACTCGGTCAAATCAATGCGCGCCACAATATCCGCATGGTTGATGTCCAGATAATGGGTGGAGCTGATATCCAGCTGCTCGTTCACGCGCATGCTGCTTAAGTTATTCAGCACGGTGACCAGCAGATACTCAACCGCCAGGTAGCGGTAGTGGCAGAACAGCACGATCCCGCCGTCGGCGAAGGGATATTTCGCCAGTTCGTCGCGCAGACGCCCGGTTGCGGCGCGGCTAAACGCCAGGAAATCCTCTTCGCCCTGACGCTGCAGACGCAGGCTGTCAGCCAGTTCACTCTCTTCGCTGAACAGACCGTAGGCTTTATTTTTGGCGCTGTAGACGCGATGCAGCTCTGCCATCATCTCCACAACGGTCGCCGTGGGTTCCAGTAACGAATCGCGCAGCACCACTTCAAGGGTTTGCTCATCACGCTTGATAAGCTGGTGCAAGGCAATCTGGTTGATTTCCAGACTCATGATAAACTCTCCTTTTAGACCGGGCGGTATTCAACCACCACCAGGGCATGTGTGCAACAACAGATAAAAAAGGGGAAAAAAAGCTGTTGCTACGGTAATATGTTGCCCTTTCATCAACAAACTGATTTTGATTTATGCCACAACATTCCCGCTACAGTGATGAACACGTTGAACAACTGCTCAGTGAGCTGGTCAACGTACTGGAAAAACATAAAACACCGACCGATCTCTCCCTGATGGTTTTGGGAAATATGGTCACCAACCTTATTAACACCAGCGTTGCTCCGGCTCAGCGTCAGGCGATCGCAAAATCTTTCGCCCAGGCTTTACAGTCATCCGTCAGCAACGACCAGGCCCATTAAGGGATACGAACAACAGTTTATGGTGACGAATCGTCAGCGCTACCGTGAAAAAGTCTCCCAGATGGTCAGCTGGGGGCACTGGTTTGCCCTGTTCAACATTCTGCTGGCGACGGTGATTGGCTGTCGTTATCTGTTTGTCGCAGACTGGCCCACAACGCTAACCGGGCGGATCTACTCCTGGATGAGCGTTGTCGGTCACTTTAGCTTTTTGGTTTTCGCCACCTATCTGCTGATCCTGTTCCCCCTGACGTTTATCGTCATGTCGCAGCGTCTCATGCGGTTCTTGTCCGCCATCCTTGCGACGGTGGGGATAACGCTGCTGCTTATCGACAGTGAAGTGTTTACCCGCTTCCACCTGCATCTTAACCCCATCGTCTGGGAACTGGTGATTAACCCCGACCAGAACGAAACGGCCCGTGACTGGCAGCTGATGTTTATCAGCGTCCCGGTGATCCTGTTGATTGAGATGCTGTTTGCCACCTGGAGCTGGCAAAAACTTCGCAGTCTGACCCGGCGACGTCATTACGCGAAGCCTGTCGCCACGCTCTTTTTCGTCTCGTTTATCAGTTCGCACATCATGTATATCTGGGCGGATGCGAACTTCTATCGCCCTATTACGATGCAGCGCGCCAACCTGCCGCTCTCCTATCCAATGACGGCCCGCCGCTTCCTCGAAAAACACGGTCTGCTAGATGCCCAGGAGTACCAGCGCCGTCTGGTCGAACAGGGGAATCCGGAAGCCGTCAGCGTTCAGTATCCCCTGAGCGATCTGCGTTATCGTGATATGGGTCGCGGGCAAAACGTCTTGCTGATCACCGTCGATGGCCTGAACTACTCCCGTTACGAGAAGCAGATGCCTGCGCTGGCTGAATTCGCCAGTCAAAACGTCACGTTTACTCAGCATATGAGTTCCGGTAACTCAACCGATGCGGGCATCTTTGGCCTCTTCTATGGTATTTCAGCCGGATATATGGATGGCGTGCTGTCGAGCCGCATACCTGCGGCGCTGATCACCGGGCTGAATCAGCAAGGTTATCAACTGGGGCTGTTCTCATCAGATGGCTTTAACAGCCCGCTCTACCGCCAGGCGCTGCTGTCAGATTTCTCACTGCCGCCAGCGCAGGACCAGTCCGATGCGCAGACCGCCAGCCAGTGGATAAACTGGCTGCAGCGCTACGCTCAGGAAGATAACCGCTGGTTCTCATGGGTGGCCTTTAACGGCACCACGCTCGCCAACAGCAATAAAAATGACTTTACGCGCCGCTATAGCCGCGCGGCGGGCAATGTTGATGCGCAGATAGCTCGCGTACTTGACGCGCTGCGTGAGTCGGGCAAGCTGGAGAACACCGTGGTGATCGTGACCGCTGGCCATGGTGTCCCGCTGGGTGACGAAACGAAGAGTATGAACTGGTCACGTCCGAACCTGCAGGTTCCGCTGGTGATCCACTGGCCGGGCACTCCGGCTCAGCGCATCAACATGCTAACCGAGCATAAAGATGTCATGACCACCCTGATGCAACGTCTGCTGCACGTCAGCACGCCTGCAAACGAGTATTCGCAGGGGCAGGATCTCTTTAGCGCCGCGCGCCGCCATAACTGGGTCACAGCTGCCGGGAATGACACGCTGGTGGTGACCACACCGAAGCTGACGCTGGTGCTGAACAGCAACGGCAATTATCAGACGTATAATCTCGAAGGGGAGCGGTTGAAAGACCAGAAACCGCAGTTGAGTCTGCTGTTGCAGGTCCTGACGGATGAGAAGCGCTTTATCGCTAACTGATTAATTATAAACCAGTTAGCGACAGATTCCCTTGCATTCGAAACGGAATCGAGTAGTATGCTTTCTATGCGTCGGCACGTAGCGCAGCCTGGTAGCGCACCGTCATGGGGTGTCGGGGGTCGGAGGTTCAAATCCTCTCGTGCCGACCAAAAATACATTGAAAACCAGCCTCTTATGGCTGGTTTTTTATTGCGCCTCGTCCGGCGTTTTGCGCAGATACACCAGCGTAACCAGGCAAATCACCGCTCCGGCATAAAATGTATATTCCGCACCAAACGTTTCCCAAATAACACCGGCTAGCACGCTGGCGATTAACAACCCAACACCGCTGACCAGGCTAAAAATACCGAAAGCCGTGCCGCGCAAATCCGCTGGCGCAGTTTTCGCAATCATTGCCGCCAGCAATCCTTGTGTCATCCCCATATGCACGCCCCAAAGCGCAACCCCTAAAATAATGCCCGCCCAGTGGGTGCTCAGCGCCAGCACAATGTCCGCCCCTATCAGCACTCCCAGTCCCCACTGCAGTAACCGGGTGTGACTCATGACGTCGGATAACTTGCCAAACGGATAGGCTGAGAGGAAATAGAGCAGATTCATGGCCACCATCACCAGCGGAATAAGCGCCAGCGGCACCCCGGACTGCTGGGCACGAAGGACCAGAAATGCCTCACTGAAACGGGCGAGTGTGAAGACAGCGCCTAACCCAATCACCCACCAGCAGCCTTTACCAAGGCGCCTGAGGTTCTCTTTTTTGATGGGATTCGTGCGTTTATGTTCAACAGGCGTTTTCGGCTCATGCAGCCCGAAGAAAAGCAGGGCAACGGCAAGTACACCGGGGATAACCGCAATCCAGAAAATAGTTCGGAAATCATCATTCCACAGTAGCATCAGGCCTACGGCCAGCAGCGGGCCGAGAAATGCGCCGATGGTGTCCATCGACTGACGCAGACCAAAAGCCGCACCGCGAAGTTCCGGCGGCGTGACGTCAGCGACCAGCGCATCACGCGGTGCACCGCGTATCCCCTTCCCTACCCGGTCGATTAAGCGTGCCCCCAGAATCATGCCGGACGAAGACGCAATAGCAAACAACGGTTTACTTAGCGCGCCAAGACCATATCCCAGTACCGCCAGCCCTTTACGTTTACCCAGATAGTCGCTAATTGCCCCGGAAAACACTTTGATAAACAGCGCATTGGCTTCGGCCAGCCCTTCAATCAAACCGATGAAAATCACGCTGGCTCCGAGCGTCGTCACCATAAACAGCGGGAGCAGGCTGTGAATGATCTCCGAGGAGATATCCATCAACATACTGACCCCACCGACAACCCAGACGCCTTTCGGGATCCGGCTGAGCGTTGCAAACCGGGATAACATTACGCATCTCCTGCTGTATGTAGAACATTTTGCTCAAAACAGAATATCCTGGAAGCGCAGGTAAAATATCGTCAGGCATAAAAAAAGCCACCCCGCAGGATGGCTTAGTTATCGCAAATCGGTGCTTAGTGCTTCTCGCGTCCGCCCAGGAAAAAAATACCCAGCGGTATGGCCAGCAGAACGGTGAACACCAGGCTATAGACGAAGATCATTGCCGATTGCAGCACGTACATGCTGGTTGTCCAGGCTGAGAGGGGGATATTGTACTGTTCGATCACACCCACAATGGTTGCCCGCCCCACGCACGCAGCAGCAATCATAAAGACCACCAGCAGCGCCAGGAGGAACTTACGGCCTTCAGGTGTTTTCAGTTTTGCACGAACCATCTCTCTTCCCTTCACAGATGAATAACATTATGTGAGGAATAAAATAACACGATCTGCCGCCCGATTCCATTCCAGCACAAAAAACCAATTCACTGGCAAAATCGTAGTTTATTACGCTACCCGCATTGAAAATGTAAGTAAATGAAGCTAATCATTCAGAATTGTTATGCTAATCTGGTTCTGCTCGTTTTGACATAAAGGAATGACAATGAAAAACGCACCTAAATTTGCCATCGCTCTGATCGCCGCCGCGTGTGCCAGCGCCAGTGCTTTTGCCAGCGAAACCCCAAAAGAACAGCCGCTGGAAAAAGTCGCCCCGTATCCGAAAGCAGAGAAAGGGATGAAGCGTCAGGTGATTCAACTGCCGGTTCAGCAGGATGAAGCCAATTTCAAAGTGGAACTGTTAATTGGCAAGACGCTGGAAGTGGATTGCAACCAGCACCGTCTGGGTGGCCAGCTTGAAAGCAAAACGCTGGAAGGCTGGGGTTATGACTATTACGTCTTTGATAAAGTGACCTCTCCGGTCTCCACCATGATGGCCTGCCCGGATGGCAAGAAAGAGAAGAAATTTGTGACGGCGTATCTGGGTGATAACAGCCTGATCCGCTACAACAGCAAGCTGCCGATTGTGGTCTATACGCCTGAAAACGTGGAAGTGAAATACCGCGTGTGGAAGGCTGAAGAGAATGTCGGCCAGGCGGTAGTACGTTAAAACCAGGTCGGGTGCGCTCTGGCGCCCTCACCGCAACCCTCTCCCACCGGGAGAGGGAGAAAACACGAAAAACGGCAACGTATGTTGCCGTTTTGCTTTTACCTTACAGCGCGATATCCGCAACCGGTTTGTTTTCCGGCTGAGCCTTCAGCTCCGCTTTTGGTGCGGCATCTGCAGCAGCCTGCGGTTTGACGTATTGCAGTTGCAGTACGCGGCTGGTGTATTCCAGCTCCTGCTCCGTCGCGTCCACGTTACCGTTCAGCTTCGTGCCGTAGGATGGAATAATCGTTTTCAGCTTCGCCTGCCATTCCGGGCTGGAAACTTTATCTTTAAACACTTTTTCCATCAGGTGCAGCATGATTGGCGCAGCAGTAGATGCTCCCGGGGACGCCCCCAGCAGCGCGGCAATGGTGCCGTCCTTATCGCTTACCACTTCGGTACCCAGACGCAGCACGCCACCTTCTTTCGGATCGCGTTTGATGATCTGTACGCGCTGACCCGCCTGCCACAAACGCCAGTCTTCTTTTTTCGCCTGCGGATAGTACTCTTTCAGCGCTTCAAAGCGTTCTTCGTCTGAGAGCATCACCTGGCTAATCAGGTATTTCACCAGGTCGAAGTTATCCAGACCGACATCCATCATCGGCTTGACGTTAGACGTGGTCGTGGCGCTCAGCAGATCCCACAGGGAGCCATTTTTCAGGAACTTGGTGGAGAAGGTTGCGAACGGTCCAAACAGCACCACGCGTTTGCCGTCAAGCATGCGGGTGTCGATGTGCGGCACGGACATCGGAGGTGCGCCTACGGAAGCCTGGCCGTACACTTTTGCCAGATGGCGATTCACCACTTCCGGATTATCGGACACCAGGAACTGACCGCCCACCGGGAAGCCCGCATAGTCGTCAGCTTCCGGAATACCGGACTCCTGCAGCAGTTTCAGCGCGGCACCACCCGCACCAATAAAGACAAACTTCGCCTTGATAACGTGCTCAGCTTCGTTGTTTTTCAGATCGGCAACGGTCACGCTCCAGCTGTTGTCCGCGTTGCGCTTGAAGCCACGCACTTCGGTGCTGAGCTGCAGGTTGAAGTTCTCTTTCTTCTTCAGAGAGGCTACCAGCTGACGGGTGATTTCACCGTAGTTGACGTCGGTACCAATCTCAGTGCGGGTCGCCGCCACTTTCTGGTTCGGATCACGACCTTCCATGACCAGCGGAGCCCATTCTTTGATCTGCGCGTGATCTTCAGAGTATTTCATGCCGCGGAACAGCGTGCTCTGCTGCAGAGCAGCGTAGCGCGCGCGCAGGAAGTTGACGTTCTGCTCGCCCCACACAAAGCTCATGTGCGGTACGGTGTTGATGAAGGAGTGCGGATCGTGCAGCACGCCGTTGTTGACCTGGTGAGACCAGAACTGGCGAGAAATCTGGAATGCTTCGTTGATCTCTACCGCCTTCTCGATACTAATGGAACCGTCCTTTTTCTGCGGCGTATAGTTCAGTTCCATGAGTGCCGAATGTCCGGTACCGGCGTTATTCCAGCCGTTCGAACTCTCCTGCGCCACGCCATCGAGGCGCTCGACCATGGTCATTGACCAGTCCGGCTGCAGTTCCTGCAGATAGGTTCCCAGCGTGGCGCTCATGATACCGCCACCAATTAAAAGGACGTCCGTTTCCTGCTCTTTTGGTGCGTCAGCTTTCGCCGCCATAGAGACGGTGTTAAGCCCCACGGCCAGAGAAAAGAGCATGGCAGTCATTTTTTTCATAATTTATGCCTTAGTGTAAAAGTGCTTGATGCGTGGAAATTGCAGGTGAAAAAAGCTGCGGGGGCACGGTAACAACTTTTAAATATTGTTTAAAGGTTACGAAATTATTGTAATTGTGAAATTTAATGATGGATTGTTTGTGGGGGATTACGCTGGCGGCTGGCAATAGGCGCATTTTCTGGCTACTATCCTGCACTTTGTGATCGCGCGCACGGAAGCCTGCCCTAACCAGCGAAGTGTTATGTCCTTACCCCAACCTGCTTTACCCCGCGAAGGCCACGTCAGCATGGTCCTCAGCTCACCCAAACGTCTGATGCGTGAAACGCTGGCGGGTGTGATTACCGCTCTGGCGCTGATCCCCGAAGTGATTTCATTTTCCGTGGTTGCGGGCGTTGACCCAAAGGTCAGCCTTTTTGCCTCTGTAGTGCTGTGTCTCGCCCTGTCCGTGCTGGGTGGTCGTCCGGCGATGGTCACGGCAGCGGCCGGTTCCGTCGCGCTGGTCATTGGCCCAATGGTGCATCAGCACGGCGTGCAGTACATTCTGCCAGCGGTGCTGATGGCTGGCGTGATTCAGATCCTGTTCGGGGTATCGGGCATGGCGCGGCTGATGCGCTTTATCCCGCAGGCCGTCATGACCGGGTTTGTTAACGCGCTCGGTATATTGATTTTCTTCGCCCAGGTTCCCCACTTCTGGAGCCGAAGCCCGCTGATTGTAGGCCTGTTCGCGCTGACGGTGCTGATTGTGCTGTGGGTACCACGCTACATCAAAAGTGTCCCCTCGCCGCTGATCGCCATTGTGGTGTTGACGCTGTATACCGTGAGCACCGGTCAAATCCTGCCGACCGTGGGTGATGAAGGTGCGATAAGCGGCGGTTTACCGGGGCTTACCGAACTGCGGGTACCGCTGAATTTACAGACGCTGAGCATTATCTGGCCGTGCGCGCTGAGTATCGCGTTCGTCGGCCTGCTGGAATCCCTGCTTACGGCAAAGCTGGTGGATGAGCTGACCGCAACGCCGTCGAGCAAGCGCCGTGAGAGCATCGGGCTGGGCGTGGGGAATATTCTGTCCGGTTTTTACGGTGGCATTGCGGGCTGCGCGATGATCGGACAAACCATCGTCAACGTCGAGATGGGGAAAGGACGAAGCCGCATTTCAACCCTTGCGGCGGGCATCGTGCTGCTGGTTCTGGTGACGGCGCTCAGTGACGTAATGGCCAAAATCCCGATGGCCGTGCTGGCCGGGATCATGGCGATTGTCGCCATTAAAACCTTCAGCTGGCACAGCCTCCAGCCTGCAACCGTAAAAAATGCCCCGATTGCGGAAACGGTGGTCATGCTGGTCACCGTGGCCGCCACGGTATCAACGGGCAACCTGGCGATTGGCGTACTGGGCGGGATCATCGTCATGGCGCTGCTTCCCGCCCGCGTTAAGCGTCGGCCTAAAGCAGAAAAATCGTCGCCAGGCCAAGAAAAATAAAGAAACCGCCGGTATCGGTGATGGCGGTGATCATCACGCTCGACCCCACCGCGGGGTCGCGCCCCAGTTTGGTCATCGTTAACGGAATAATAACTCCCATCATCGATGCCACCAGCAGATTCAACACCATCGCCAGCATCATGACCCCACCTAACGCCATATCGTCATACAGCCACCAGGTGATGCCGCCCATAATGCCGCCCCATACCAGGCCGTTAATCAGCGCCACGCCCATCTCTCTGAAAATCAGAAAGGCGAAGTTACCCGGCTGAATGTTCTCCAGCGCCAGCGCGCGGACGATCATAGTAATGGTCTGGTTGCCGGTGTTACCGCCAATCCCGGCCACAATCGGCATCAGCGAGGCTAAAGCCACCAGTTGCGAAATGGTATGTTCAAAGCCATCAATCACGCGGGAGGCGATGAACGCGGTACACAAATTTATGGCAAGCCAGGCCCAGCGGGTTTTGACCGCCTTGCCGACGGAGGCATGGACATCGTCTTCGGCGCTGATCCCCCCAAGGGCGCGCAGGTCGTTATCCGTTTCTTCATAAACGACGTCAACGATCTCATCGATGGTCAGACGCCCCATCAGTTTGCCGACGGAGTCGACAACCGCCGCGCTCACGAGGTCGTCACGTTCGAAGGTACGCGCCGCTTTTTCCGCATCGTCTTCCGGGGAGAAGACCATCGGCTCGTTTTCCATCACCTCGCTCACCTTCCGCTGGGTGCTGTTAAGCAGGATGGTTTTCAGCTCCAGCTCGCCGAGCAGGGTTTTATCCCGCGAGGTGACAAACAGTTTATCGGTGTTGTCCGGCATCCTGCCCAGGCGACGCAGGTAGCGCTGGACGGTACCGAGCGTGACGTCAGGACGGACGGTGATAACGCCGAACTCCATAATCGCGCCGACGCTGTTTTTCTCATAGTGCATCACCTGACGCACCCGCGCCCGTTCATCGGCAGGCAGGGAAGCCAGCAGGCGACCGGTCAGGTTTCGCGGCAGGTGCTGGACCAGGTAAATCTGCTCGTCGATATCCAGCGTTTGCAGGGCGTCGAGGATGTCCCGGTCGCTCATTTCATCAATGAGGTCATCCCAGACGTTTTCCGAGGCCTCAAGCAGCACCTGCCCGCGCTCGTGGTCCTGTACCAGCCGCCACAGAGCGTGACGCTCTTCCGAGGGAAGCGCTTCCAGGGTGTCCGCCAGGTCAGGTGGGGGTAAATGCGCAACCAGCGCCCCTACCTCAGCAATATCGTCGGCTAACGTGCCGACATCATATTGCTCAGCCAGGGTGAGTTTGCCTAATAACGTAGACGTGACCGCTTTATCGGTCGTGAGAAGCCAGATAAGTCGCGCGCGTTCCTGGTCGCGCTGTCTGGCGCTGTTTTTCTTTAATACCGACATCAATCATAAATCCATGAAATAAGTTGGTATTAAGCATAGCGCGGGGATATGTAAATAAGAATAAACAACGGGTCGGGATGGAGAAAAAATCGGCATTACGGCCACGATCTATCCCCTCTCCCTGTGGGCTGAGGGATCCCCAGTAATTTTTTACCTGAAGCGATGAACGTTGCTTCAGCAAAATTAATGACTTACAGCGATGCCCTGGTCCGGCTGTAAATCGCCGAAGCGTTTCCGTAAGGCCGGGGCGAGGCGCAGGGATGCGCCGAGAGGGCGTGGCCTGCAGGGATGCAGGCTCATGCCCGACCCGATAGCCTGGAGGAATAAGCTGAGGGTACCGCGAAGCGGCGATTTACCGCCGGGAGCCCGGGTCGCCAGGGCGGTGGCGATTGAGCCGCCCTGGCACGTTCACTGGTCATGCCGTTACAGAGTAGCAAGGAACATAAAGTGAACGGAATAACCTCTACAGCCGTATGTTCCCCCTCACCCCGGCCCTCTCCCTCAAGGGAGAGGGGGTTGTCTGTGCAGGCATTATTTTGTGGGGATCCCTCAGCCCTGTGGGAGAGGGTTAAGATGAGGGCATCAGGCCGTGCGCGCCACCGCATCACGCGATGCCGCATCGCGCGCTTCACCGGTCAGCTCGCTCAGCTTGCCCTCGCGCATCTCCAGCAAACGGTCAGCATGAATAAAGTAATGATCGTCATGGCTGATGGCGAAAATGGTTTTGCCCATCTGCTGCATCAGCGGCAGCAGCACCTGGTAAAACTCGCGGCGGAAGTGGGGATCCTGATCCGCCGCCCACTCATCCAGCAGAATGATGTCACGCTCTTCCGCCAGCGCCAGCAGCAGCGCCACGCGTTTTTTCTGCCCTTTCGAGAGCCTGAGGTTGAGGATCTTGCCGTCCTGCAGCTCCAGCTTGTGCGACATCTGCAGCTGCGCCAGCCATTTCTCCACCAGCGCAGGATTGGCCAGTTGCCCTTCCGGTCCCAGCAGGTGGTCAAACAGCCAGACGTCGGTGAACACCGCCGAGAAAAGCTTGCGGTAATCCTCAGGTTTTTCTGCGCTCAGCGCCTTACCATCCAGCAAAATCTCACCCGACTGCGGCTGATAAAGCCCGGTGAGCAGCATCGCGAGGGTCGATTTCCCACTGCCGTTACCGCCAATCAGGAACAGCAGCTCGCCGCGGTGAATCGTCAGATTGATCGGCCCCACGGAGAAAGCGTTGTCCTGATAGCGGAACGTGACGTTACACAGCTCCAGCGTCTGCCAGTTCGGGAAGGCCTGCGGGCGCGGGAATTCAGGGTTAAACGGTGCGAGATCGAACTTTTTGAGCTTATTAAACGCCACCTGCGCGCTCAGCAGGGTCGGCAAAGCTCCGACGGCCGAAAGCAGCGGCGTGCGCAAGAACAGCAGCGTCAGCGAGTAGGTTGCCGCGACGTTCGTATCCGCCCAGCCCAGGCTGTTCGCCATCCAGAATACCAGGCCAATCGCCCCCAGCATCATAATGTTTGACCAGTTCACCGCGCTCAGGTGGAAGGTATCGGCACGAATAATATGGTGCCGGTATTCGCGGGCGTCCGGGATATAGAGATTGTTAAAGATATGCTCGGCGCGCTCGCGGTTCAGGGTCAGCTCTTTGCGCCCTTCGAGTACCGTCTGGTAATCGTTGTAGAGTTTATCCTCGGTTTCGCGCAATACCGCCATGTGTTTGTAGACGCGTGACACCAGCACAAAACCGCCCCAGATGGTGATGGCAATCCACAGGGCGGTTACCGCCAGCATTTTGCTGGAGAGCCAGGCGAGATAAGCCGCAGAGCCGAAGGTCAGAATAATCCCCTGCACCAGCTCCGGCAGACGAACGAACGCAATGGTAATGGCGCGCACGTCACTGGTTAACCCCGCCAGCAGAGACGCGCTGCCGAGCTGTTCAATGCGCTCTACGTGGGTGTCCAGAATCCGCTTGATAAACTCGCTGCGCAGACGAAAAACGAAATGGTGGCCGAGCGCGGTCAGCGCCAGCTGAGAGCCGAGCGTGACTGCCATCAACAGCATGAGCAGGGCAAGAAATTCCGGCAATACGGCGAGTGATGTGTCGACCATTTCAATCAAACGCACGTTGATAAACGCGATCAGGCCAATACCCAGTGCGGCGCTGGCGAGGCTTAGCGCCATGACGGCCATGAACGGCCAGCGATACTGACGCCAGACAAGGAGAAGTAGTTGCATGCAGGCAATCCGGACAATAAAAATCAGCCAGCAGTGTAAACTGCCCGGCGTGTACATCAAGAATAATTCTTATTTTTGTTTACTAAAACCCGCCTGGCGGAACGTCAGGTTGTAACGGTACTCGCCCGTCAGGGGGTGAACGCCGGGTTTCAGCGGCTGAATGCCGTGATAATACAACCGCGACTCCCTGCCCCACACCACCACATCGCCATGTTCCAGCATGATGCGTTTGAGCGGGTCGTTGCGGCGTAACCCGCCAAACTGGAACACGGCGGGCAGACCTAACGATACCGAGACGATAGGCGCGCGCAGATCGGGCTCATCCTTATCCTGATGCAGCGAAAGCTTTGCACCAACGGCGTAGCGGTTAATCAGGCAGGCATCAGGACGGAAGTCGGCATAATCCGCGGCGACGGCGGCATCGTGACACAGCGTCTGAAAAACCGCAGGCATGGGAGGCCACGGCTGGCCGGTTGCGGGGTCGTTCGGCGCATACAGATAGCCGCGTTCGTTGGTCGCCCACCCCAGTTCACCGCAGTTAGCCATCGCAACCGACATGGTGTAGCCGCCCGGCGTGACCATGTGACGAAACGGTGAAACCGCCGTGACCTCGTCAATACCCTCCAGCAGCGCCGCCGCACGGGAAAGTGCAAAGCGGCGCAGGATGACCGCCCCCGGCGCCAGCGGCTCCTGCCAGGGTTCAGCATCCGCAAAAAGATCGAGCATTATCCCTCCCGGCGTTTCGCCTCACGTTTCAGTAATAACGCTTTTCGCGCTGTCCCCCACCGATAACCTGACAGCGCGCCGTCGTTGCGAACAACACGATGACAGGGGATCACAATCGCCAGCGTGTTTGCCGCACAGGCACCGGCAACCGCGCGTACCGCGTTGGGCTGACCAATCGCCTGCGCCACCTGCTGGTAACTTGCCGTTTCACCGCAGGGGATAGTTCGCAGGGCTTGCCAGACCCGCTGCTGGAACGCCGTCCCGCGAATATCCAGCGGCAGCGCAAGCGGTACAGAACGGTTATCAATACTGGCAATTACCTGATGGATCCGTTGCACGAAGTCGTCGTCCAGCGGCGCGTGCTCTGCGTTTGGGAACACCGTCGCCAGCTCTTCGATTAATTGCGCATCGGTGTCAGCCAGCAGGATCGCGCAGATCCCCCGCTCACTTTCTGCCACCAGGCAGCGTCCTAAAGCGCAATTATCGATGGCATAACGCACTGCCGCATCCCCTTTACGGTACTGCTTCGCCGTCATACCCAGCGCATCGTTGGCTTTACGATAATAGCTACTGCTGTCAGGAAACCCAGCCGCCAGCACGGCATCGGTAATTTTATCACCCTGCGCTAGCGCGGCGCGCAGGCGCTGACCTCGCGCCGCCTGCTGCCAGGCTTTCGGGGTCATACCGGTGACAGACTTAAACAGACGGTGGAAATGGTAAGGACTCATGGCAACCTGCTGCGCCAGCTTCTCCAGGGTTAACGCCGGATCCTGCTCCAGCAGACGGCAGGCGTGTTCCACTTTGGCCAGCTTCTGTGCCTGCGGATCGCGCCTGTCCGGCATGCAGCGCTTGCATGGCCGGAATCCTGCCTGAACGGCATGGTGGGCATCAGGATAAAAGCGGACATTTTTACGCAGCGCGTGGCGGGCACGGCATGACGGACGGCAGAAAATACCCGTCGTCTGCACAGCGAAGACAAACTGATCGTCAGCGCGCGGATCGCGGGCCAGCACGGCCAGCCAGCGATCCTCATCGGTCATTAAGGTCAGATTTCTCATGATCGGCTCCTCGTATAAGCATATATACAGCCTGCCTGAGCGCCACAGATTAAAAACCCGCAACCTTGCTTTTTAATTTTTTTCATTCACCAGGAAGCTGGCGAACTGCGGCGAATGCCAGGTTTTGAACCCGTCGGCCTCTTTAACGATCATATACACCGCCAGCCCTTCCTGACGCACTACCTCTTTGGCTTTCTCCGGACCGAGAACCATCAACCCGGTGTCCCAGGCATCCGCTTCCAGCGCGGTCGGTGCAATAACCGTCACCGACACCAGATTATGCGTAATGGGTCGCCCGGTCTGCGGGTCGATAACGTGCGAAATACGCTTTCCGTCAAGCTCGTAATAGTTACGGTAGCTCCCTGAGGTGCTGATGCCATGTCCGTTGATGTCCACCATCGCCTGCACGGCATTTTGTTGATCGGTCGGTTTTTGAATCGCTACGCGCCATGGTTTGCCGCTGGCGTTCATGCCCCGGCTGACTAACGCGCCACCCACTGATACCAGATAGCGGGAGATGCCTTCCTGCGCCATCAGCGCAGCCAGATGATCCGCCGCATAACCTTCGCCTACTGTCGACAGATCGACAAACAGATCGGGAATATCTTTTTGCAGGTACTGTTGCCCGTACTGATTGATCACCGTCAGATGCTGTAGCCCTGTCCGGGCGCGGGCGTCATCAATGGCCGCCTGATCGGGCGTGGTCGCCGGCTGCTTGTTGGGGCCAAATCCCCAGAGGTTCACCAGGGGCCCCACCGTCACGTCCATCGCCCCGTTGGTTTTGTAGCCCACGCGCATGGACTCGGTCACGATATCGGCCATCGCCTCGCTCACCGGCCACAGGGAGGTACTGCTTGAAAGGTTAAAGCGCATCAGCGCCGAGTCATTTTTGTAGGTCGACAGCAACTGATCGTCAGCATCCAGCTGTGACTGAATTTTGCTACGCAGTTCTTCGGCGCGTGCCTTCTCAAGATTCATTACGCTGACGCGCCAGAAAGTGCCCATCGTTTTGCCTTCGAGCACCGTCGCCGCGGGGGCGTCGGTGGTGCTCGAAGGCGTGGAAGCGTCACAAGCGGTCAGGAAAAAAAGGATTGCCAGGAAGCTGGCGCGTAAAAAAGTCATGTCCATTCATTATTATCCTCATGCCAGGGCGGCAAGAGTACACCAAAACGGGTGAATTGTGAGAGCCTAAAAAAAACACAAAAAAGGGGCCGTGAGGCCCCTGAGTCATACCGTGTAGCGATTAGAACTGGTAAACCAGGCCCAGCGCGACGATATCGTCCGTGCTGATACCTGCCTGACGGGTGAACTCTTTGTCATCCAGCAGGTTGATTTTGTAGTCCACATAGGTAGACATGTTTTTGTTGAAGTAGTAAGTCGCGCCCACATCAACATATTTCAGCAGATCCTGGTCGCCGTAGCCTTCGATGTCCTTACCTTTAGACTGCAGGTAAGCCACGGATGGACGCAGACCAAAGTCGAACTGGTACTGAGCGACCACTTCGAAGTTCTGTGCTTTGTTAGCAAAGCCGTAAATGTCGCTGCTGCTCTGAGAGTTGCCGAAACGCGTTGCGTTATAGGTCTGGGAGTATTGCGCCGCCAGATAAATGTTGTTGGCGTCGTATTTCAGACCACCCGTATAGACTTCAGCACGATCGCCTTCGCCTTTCAGCGCCAGGTTACCCGTGTCGTTCTGGTCAGCGGTACGTTTGGAAGAAGACAATGCACCACCGATGCTGAAGCCTTCACCCAGGTTATAGGTCAGGGACGCACCGTAGCCGTCGCCGTTCTGTTTCAGGGTGCTACGACCGGTGTCGTTTTCACCGCTTACGCTGCCGTTTTTACCCTGATACTGCAGAGCAAAGTTCAGGCCATCCACCAGACCGAAGAAGTCCTGGTTACGGTAGGTTGCTACGCCGTTAGCACGGGACTGCAGGAAGTTATCTGCACCGTAAGTATCTCCACCAAATTCTGGCAGAACGTCGGTCCAGGAGGTCACGTCGTAGATCACGCCGTAGTTACGACCGTAATCGAAAGAACCCGCTTCAGCGAACTTCAGACCCGCGAACGCCACACGCGTCCAGGCCTGGTTGTCGCTTTCAGAGGTGTTGCCCTGGATCTGGTATTCCCACTGACCGTAACCGGTCAGCTGATCGTTAACCTGGGTTTCGCCTTTGAAACCAAGACGCATGTAGGTCTGGTCGCCATCAACGCTGTCGTCATCGGAGAAATAGTGCAGACCATCCACTTTACCGTACAGATCTAATTTGTTGCCGTCTTTGTTATAAATTTCAGCCGCATTTGCTGCGCCTGCCACCAGCAGAGCTGGTACCAGGAGGGACAGTACTTTAACTTTCATTTTATTAACCCTCTGTTATATGCCTTATAATTGCCACTGCTTACTGGTTAACCCTCATTAACCAGTCGGCAATTTCATTCTCCGCAAAATTACAGAATAATCCAATGCGAATATGATACGAAAACTTTGAAGATGTTTCATTTATCTATCAACATGTTTCAAAATGTAAACAGGAAGGAACTTTTGCAAAGCACAAATAGCTTAGAAATTTAGCACTTATAATCAAACGAGAAAATCACCACATTAATATCAACAAGTTACAATAAAATACGTTACCGCACTGAATGACAAAACAAGATCGCGCCTAATCTCTAAAATATCTCTCGCTATCATCATTAACTTTATTTATTACCGTCATTCAGTTTTGAATGTCTGTTTATCCCTAATTCAACCGGATGCTTCGCATTCGGTTTTTTTTTACCTTTCTTTACGTAACCTTTCTTTTTTTGTGCTACCGCCGCGTAATTGTAACGACTATTAACTAAACGTCCGCCGGATCGCTGTAGAAAGCTCGTAATTCTCGAAAAACTTAATTTCTTGTTAATTCGTGCTATTTGCCGACTGGTGATGCGCCATATTTGTACGACTCTGACGACTTTGTACATGTCTGGAGCCCGTCTGGCGACGATATTGTCCGTTGAAAAAGTCGCCTGTTCCAGGACAGTGGCGCTGGAAATTCAGTTATTACCCTTTATACTGCCCTATCGCCACAGAGCACGACCATAACGGGTTAAAGATATCAATGAGTCAGACTGAAACTACCGCCCCGAGCAAATTCTCCCTCCTTCCCGGGAGCATCACCCGTTTCTTTCTTCTTTTGATCGTTGTGCTGTTAGTCACAATGGGCGTTATGGTCCAGAGTGCGGTGAACGCCTGGCTGAAGGATAAGAGCTATCAGGTCGTTGATATCACCCACGCCGTACACAAGCGCATTGATACCTGGCGCTACGCCACCTGGCAGATTTACGACAACATCGCGGCAGCACCGGCCTCGTCATCCGGCGACGGACTTCAGGAGACGCGGCTTAAGCAGGATGTCTATTATCTTGAGAAACCGCAGCGTAAGACCGAAGCGCTTATTTTTGGCTCTCACGACAGCGCCACACTTGAGATGACGCAGCGAATTTCAACCTATCTGGATACCCTCTGGGGTGCCGAGACGGTGCCGTGGTCGATGTACTACCTGAACGGTCAGGACAACAGCATGATCCTGATTTCGACCCTGCCGTTAAAAGATCTCTCGTCCGGGTTTAAAGAGACAACCGTGGGCAGCATTGTTGATTCCCGCCGCGCTGAGATGCTGCAGCAGGCGAACGCCCTCGATGAACGGGAGAGCTTCTCGTCCCTGCGTCGGCTGGCCTGGCAAAATGGCCACTATTTTACCCTGCGTACCACCTTTAACCAGCCGGGGCATCTGGCAACGGTCGTGGCCTTCGATTTACCGATTAATGATTTAATCCCGCCGGACATGCCGCTCGACAGCTTCCGTCTGGAGCCAGACAACAGTACCCAGAATATGCGTTCGGCACCTGATAAAGAGGCCGCAGAGAGCGTATCGATCTCCTTTAATGGCTCGAAAATCGAGATTGCCTCGTCGCTGAACTCGACCGGCATGCGTCTGGTGTGGCAGGTGCCGTTTGGCACCCTGCTGCTTGATACCCTGCAAAATATCCTCTTGCCTCTGCTGCTGAATATTGGCCTGCTGGCGCTGGCCCTGTTTGGCTACAGCACGTTTCGTTTCCAGCCGGGGCGCCAGAGCGACGCTTCTGCGGTTCCGGCCGGAACCAGCAATGAGCTGCGCGTACTCCGCGCGCTGAATGAAGAGATTATTTCCGTACTGCCGCTTGGGGTGCTCGTTCACGATCAGGAGGCGAACCGTACGGTGATGAGCAATAAAATTGCCGATCATCTGCTGCCGCATCTTAACCTGCAGAACATCACCACCATGGCGGATCAGCATCAGGGCGTCATTCAGGCCACCATAAATAATGAACTGTACGAGATCCGTCAGTTCCGCAGCCAGGTCGCCTCCCGCACGCAGATCTTCATCATTCGCGATCAGGACAGGGAAGTGCTGGTGAATAAAAAGCTCAAGCAGGCGCAAAGGCTGTATGAGAAAAACCAGCAGGGACGTGCCGCCTTTATGCAAAATATCGGCGATGCCTTCAAGCAGCCGTTAAGGATGCTGGCAAGCCAGGCGGCGGCGTTGAATACCTCTGAAAGTCATCAGCTTGCCTGCCAGGCCGACTCGCTGGTGCGTATGGTCGATGAGATCCAGCTGGCGAACATGCTGGAGAATGATTTCTGGAAGGGAACGCCAACCCTCTTCTCCATCCAGGATCTGATCGATGAAGTGGTTCCGGAAGTTCTTCCCGTGATTAAGCGTAAAGGGCTGCAGCTGCTGATCAATAACCATTTGTCCGCGAATGACGAACGCCATGGCGATCGAGAAGCGCTGCGTCGCATTCTGTTGATGATAATTCAGTATGCCGTCACCACCACGCAGATCGGCAAGATCACCCTGGAAGTGAATACGGACGAGTCGGCTGAGGATCGCCTGACGTTCCGCATTCTGGACACCGGGGAAGGTGTCACGACAAGTGAAATTGATAATCTCCACTTCCCGTTCCTGAATGACACACAAAGCGATCGTTACGGCAAAGCCAATGCCCTGACCTTCTGGCTGTGCGACCAGCTAGCACGTAAGCTTGGCGGCCACCTGAATATTAAAGCCCGCGAATCCCTCGGCACCCGTTATTCTCTGCACGTGAAAATGGCCGCCAATCCGCAGGAAGAAGACGAAGAACGTCTGCTGGATGATGTCGTGGTGATGGTTGATGTGACCTCAAATGAGATCCGCAATATAGTGGTTCGTCAGCTGGAAAACTGGGGTGCGGCCTGCATCACGCCGGATGAAAGACTTGCAAGTCAAGAATTTGATCTGTTTTTAACGGATAATCCGTCTAATCTTACTGCCTCAGGCTTGCTTTTAAGCGATGATGAGTCAGGCGTGCGAAAAATCGGCCCAGGCCAGTTGCGCGTCAACTTTAATATAAGCAATGCGATGCAGGAAGCTGTACTACAACTAATAGAAGAGCAACTGGCGCAGGAAGAGATAGCGGAATCACCGTTAGGCGGCAATGAAAATGCCGAGCTTCACGCCAGCGGATACTATTCACTCTTTGTTGATACAGTACCAGATGATGTTAAGCGGTTGTATACTGAGTCCGCTGCGAATGATTTTGCAGCGCTGGCACAGACAGCACACCGGCTTAAAGGGGTGTTTGCCATGCTTAATCTGGTTCCCGGCAAGCAGTTATGTGAAACGCTGGAACATCTAATTCGTGAGAAAGATGCCTCTGGCATTGAAAAATACATCAGCGACATTGACGCCTACGTCAAAAGCTTGCTGTAGCAAGGTAGCCTAATACATGAACAATATGAACGTAATTATTGCCGATGACCATCCGATTGTACTGTTCGGTATTCGCAAATCACTTGAACAGATCGAGTGGGTGAATGTAGTCGGTGAATTTGAAGACTCTACAGCACTGATCAATAACCTCCCAAAGCTTGATGCACACGTGCTCATTACCGATCTCTCCATGCCCGGGGACAAGTACGGTGATGGGATCACGCTCATCAAATATATTAAGCGTCACTTCCCGGACATCTCGATCATTGTTCTGACCATGAACAACAACCCGGCGATCCTGAGCGCCGTGCTGGATCTGGATATCGAAGGGATTGTGCTGAAACAAGGCGCACCGACCGATCTGCCAAAAGCGCTCGCCGCGCTGCAGAAAGGCAAGAAGTTCACCCCTGAGAGCGTCTCTCGTCTGCTGGAAAAAATCAGCGCGGGTGGCTACGGTGACAAACGTCTGTCGCCAAAAGAGAGCGAAGTTCTGCGCCTGTTTGCAGAAGGTTTCCTGGTGACCGAGATCGCCAAGAAACTGAACCGCAGTATTAAAACCATCAGCAGCCAGAAGAAATCAGCAATGATGAAGCTGGGCGTGGACAACGATATTGCTCTGCTGAACTATCTCTCCTCCGTTACGCTGAGCGCAACGGATAAGGATTGATCCCAAACGGGTGTGCGGCCTGATGCCCTAACCCCGCCCTCTCCCACGGGGAGAGGGGGAAAAACGTAAAAGGCCCTTACGGGCCTTTTTTATATTCTGGTTTTTCTCACCCGGTCTGCGTAAATCGACAATGTCTGCTTCAGCACGTCCAGGGTCACCGGTTTCGACAGACAGCTGTCCATGCCTGACTCCAGACAGCGCTGCTTCTCCTCGGCTAGCGCATTCGCCGTGACGCCTACAACCGGCAGCGTCAGGCCAAGCTGTCGGATGCGCTGCGTCAGGCGGTAACCATCCATGTTAGGCATGTTGACGTCGCTAAGGACGATATCAATGTGATTTTTACTCAGCACATTCAGCGCATCCACGCCATCATTCGCGGTTTTACACTGGTAGCCAAGCGATCCGAGCTGATCAGCCAGCAGGCGGCGGTTAATCGGATGGTCATCCACCACCAGAATCATCATATCGTCATTCACTGACGCCAGCGCCTCCGGTGAGGGCAACCCGCCCGCGCTGTCGCTCTCTTCCAGCTGTACCTTGTAGATGCGCGCCAGCAGGCTCAACAGCTCATGCGGCGTTGCGACACTGTGTACCCACTCCCCAGGTGCACGTTCAACCGGGATACCAATGTGGCGACGACAGAACATCACCACGCCTCTTCCCTGCCATGGCTGTTCCAGCATCTCGTCGGTAATCAGCACATCGTCGACGTCCGGCGTCTGGCCTTCATATCCCGAGACCCGCACGCCGCTGTGGGTCAGCAGTGCCGTCAGATAATCATTCAGCGAAGCATTGTGCACTGCCAGCCAGCAGCGCTTATCGCTTAGACCATCAACCGTCGCTTTCGCCGGATACTGCGCCGAATAGAGCGGAATACGGATGGTGAACTGGCTACCCATGCCGGGCTCGGTATCCACCGAGATATCGCCGTCCATCATGCTGACGAGTTTCTCACAAATCGCCAGCCCCAGTCCGGTGCCCTGGAAGTTACGCTGCACGCCGGTTCCCACCTGGAAGAACGGGTCAAACAGACGAACCACTTCCTTCGCCGGGATGCCCACCCCCGTGTCGCGCACGCGGATGCTCAGGTAATCCCCCGCCCGGCGGACGTGCAACACAATGCAGCCGATATCGGTGAATTTAATGGCGTTGCTGAGCAGGTTAGAGATAACCTGCTGCAGACGCATCGGATCGCCGTGCAGCGTCAGCGGTACATCCGGTTCGATAAAGCAGTAAAGCCCCAGCTGTTTACGCACCACCAGCGGCAGATAGTTGGCGCTAATATGGTTCATCACCTCGCGCGGTGAGAACTCCCGCGGTTCGATTTTCAACTGCTCAGACTCAATTTTAGAGAAGTCGAGAATATCGCTAATGATTTTCAGCAGCAGACTGGAGGAGTTGTTCATCGCCGTCACCAGCCTGTCGACCCCTTTCGGCAGCTCTTTCGTCTGCAGCAGATCGAGGTTACCGATAATCCCGTACAGCGGCGTGCGCAGCTCGTGGCTGACCGTTGCAAGGAACATCGATTTCGACTGGCTGGCCTGCTCGGCAGCCTGGGCCATCTCCTGCAACGACTCTTCCATCTTCACGCGCGCAGAGACATCCACCAGCACGCAAATCGCCACGTTTTCATTGCGATAGCGGGAATGGACAAAGCTGATCTGCAGGTTGGTATGGGTACTGGTGAGCACGTCGACAAAGTTAACCTGCTGACCGCAGATAATCTGCGTCAACCGCTGCCGGTCCTCATGCGTCAGCATATTCAGGTAGTTATGCGCCAGCTCGTTACTCAGAATATTTGTCCCGTCCTGGGTACGCAGAATGCAGATCCCCACCGGGGCCGAGGCAACAATCTTACGGTTAAACTGCTCGTGCTCCTCCAGTCGCTGGGCGTCGCTTTCGGCGGGAATAAAGATCTTTCGCTCATACATGCGTGCCAGGGTAAACAGCGCGCCGCCCGCCAGCAGGTTCAGCAGAATGGCATTCATGATAAGAATGCGTATCCGCTCGAGCACCATGTCCACCGGCAGCGAATAGACAATACTCAGCGAAGAAGGCGGCAGACTTTTCTTCAGCACCAGCTCGCGGAAGCCTGAGGTATAACCAAACCATGACCGCTCCTGCATCCATTGCGGTTCAACGTTTAAACGGTTATCGGGTCCGGCAAGGGAGATCAGCTGATGACCGTTTTCATCCAGAATGGTCACCCCCATGGGCAGGCTGCCTGGGGTAAAGAAGTTTTCCATGCGAATGGTCTGCTCAATCCCCAGCAGTGCCTGCAGGCGATTGCCGAGATAGACCGGGGTCAGGGCGTAGAAATAGCCCACGCCTGTACGCGGGCCCTGGCTAACCCAGAAGATGTTATTCCCGCGCTCGTCCTGCGGCGCATTGCGATATTTCACGATACGTTCATGCAGGCTTTTCAGCGCATCATCACGCTCAACGGGCACATCGCGCAGGCCAAAATCCGCCATGCAGAGATTTTCACTGCCAATCAGGAATACGCGGTTCAGGTCATAGGCGGCGGAGAAATTATCACGCCAGTAACGCATGAACCAGGCAAGTGATTCCAGCGATCCGCGCCAGGTGTTGCTCAGCGTGGAACAATCGGAATCCGGGAACAGGGGCTGGAAGTCCGGGACTTCGGTTTTCTCACTCCGGCCGCGAAGCGCCAGAATACCGTTTTCCGCCGTGAGGCGATTTTCGGCAATATACTTCAGCTCCTTCATCACATCAGACGTTCGCTGAATGTAGCGCTGGGCCTGGTCGGAGCTTAAATTAAACTCCTGGCGGATCTCCGCTTCTTTCTGGTGCAGCGCGTTAACGATGTAAAACACCGAGAACAGGGCTACCAGCAGCCAAAGCAGGAGCGCCAGCGCCCGAAACAGATAGCGAGAAACTTTCAGCGTAGTACGAAAGGAGACGAGGTATTTCAAAGGGGCGAGGCTCCGCCGTCGGGGTCAAAAGAATGTGGTTAAGGTAGCGGTAAACGCGCCAGGTCGCAACGTTGACTTCTCTGCTTGTGCAAAAGAAAAGGGCCGGAATCCGGCCCTTTTTTGCATCAGGAGACATTACTCGTCAGCGTCGTCCGCTGCATCATCATCGGTGTCGGCTTCCGGCGCGATATCATCATCACCTTCCGCGACGCTACCGTCGATGGAGTCGAGCTCTTCGTCATCCACTGGCTCAGCAACGCGCTGCAGACCTACCACGTTTTCATCTTCCGCAGTACGGATGAGGATCACACCCTGGGTGTTACGACCCACGACGCTGATCTCAGAAACGCGAGTACGCACCAGCGTACCGGCATCGGTGATCATCATGATCTGATCCGCGTCGTCTACCTGCACCGCGCCAACAACGGAACCGTTGCGCTCGGTCACCTTGATAGAGATAACGCCCTGCGTGCCGCGAGACTTGGTTGGGTATTCCCCTTCCGCCGTACGTTTACCGTAACCATTCTGCGTGACGGTCAGGATGGCTCCTTCACCGCGCGGAATGATCAGCGAAACGACGCTGTCTTCGCCCGCCAGTTTGATACCGCGAACGCCCGTCGCGGTACGGCCCATTGCGCGAACGGCGTCTTCTTTGAAGCGCACCACTTTACCGGCAGCAGAGAAGAGCATGACTTCATCGGAGCCCGAGGTCAGATCGACACCAATCAGCTCGTCGCCTTCGTTCAGGTTCACCGCGATGATACCGGCAGAGCGTGGACGGCTGAATTCGGTCAGCGCGGTTTTCTTCACGGTACCGCTGGCGGTCGCCATAAAGACGTTCACGCCCTCTTCGTACTCACGTACCGGCAGAATGGCGGTGATACGTTCGTTCGCTTCCAGCGGCAGCAGGTTAACGATTGGACGACCACGTGCGCCACGGCTCGCTTCCGGCAGCTGATAGACTTTCATCCAGTACAGACGACCCCGGCTGGAGAAGCAGAGGATCGTGTCATGGGTGTTCGCCACCAGCAGACGGTCAATAAAGTCTTCTTCTTTAATACGTGCCGCAGACTTGCCCTTGCCGCCACGACGCTGTGCTTCGTAGTCGGTCAACGGCTGGTACTTCACGTAGCCCTGGTGAGACAGGGTCACAACAACGTCTTCCTGGTTGATCAGGTCTTCGATGTTGATGTCCGCGCTGTTGGCGGTGATTTCGGTGCGACGCTCATCGCCGAACTGATCGCGGACCAGCTCCAGCTCTTCACGGATCACTTCCATCAGGCGCTCTGCGCTGCCCAGGATGTGCAGCAGCTCGGCAATTTGCTCAAGCAGCTCTTTATATTCGTCGAGCAGTTTTTCATGCTCAAGGCCGGTCAGTTTCTGCAGACGCAGATCCAGAATCGCCTGGGCCTGCTGTTCAGTCAGGTAGTATTGACCGTCACGCACGCCAAACTCAGGCTCCAGCCACTCAGGACGCGCCGCGTCATCACCCGCACGCTCCAGCATCGCCGCAACGTTGCCCAGATCCCACGGACGGGAAATCAGCGCGGTTTTCGCTTCCGCCGGGGTTGGCGCGCGACGGATCAGCTCGATGATCGGGTCGATGTTGGCCAGCGCAACCGCCAGCGCTTCAAGGATATGGGCACGGTCACGCGCTTTGCGCAGTTCAAAGATGGTACGGCGGGTCACCACTTCACGGCGGTGACGCACGAACGCGCTCAGGATCTCTTTCAGGTTCATGATCTTCGGCTGACCATGGTGCAGTGCAACCATGTTGATACCGAAGGAGACCTGAAGCTGAGTCTGGGAGTACAGATTGTTCAGCACAACCTCACCCACCGCGTCGCGTTTAATCTCAATCACGATGCGCATCCCGTCTTTATCAGACTCGTCACGCAGCGCGCTGATGCCTTCAACGCGTTTTTCTTTTACCAGCTCGGCGATTTTCTCAATCAGACGCGCTTTGTTCACCTGATACGGGATCTCGTGAACAATGATGGTTTCACGGCCGGTTTTGGCGTCCGCTTCCACTTCAGCGCGGGCACGGATGTAGATCTTGCCGCGACCGGTACGGTACGCTTCTTCGATACCGCGACGACCGTTGATGATCGCCGCCGTCGGGAAGTCCGGGCCCGGGATGTGTTCCATCAGCCCTTCAATGCTGATGTCTTCATCGTCGATATAGGCCAGGCAGCCGTTGATCACTTCCGTGATGTTGTGCGGCGGAATGTTGGTTGCCATACCTACGGCGATACCGGACGAACCGTTGACCAGCAGGTTAGGGATTTTCGTTGGCATAACGTCAGGAATTTTTTCCGTGCCGTCGTAGTTATCAACGAAATCAACCGTCTCTTTTTCCAGGTCGGCCATCAGCTCATGGGCAATCTTCGCCAGACGGATTTCCGTATAACGCATTGCCGCGGCGGAGTCGCCGTCGATAGAACCAAAGTTACCCTGACCATCTACCAGCATGTAACGCAGCGAGAATGGCTGCGCCATACGGACGATAGTGTCGTACACCGCGGAATCACCATGGGGATGGTATTTACCGATTACGTCACCAACGACACGGGCAGATTTTTTGTAGGCTTTATTCCAGTCATTGCCCAATACGTTCATGGCGTATAGTACGCGACGGTGTACCGGCTTCAGGCCATCGCGGACGTCCGGCAGCGCACGGCCAACAATGACCGACATCGCATAGTCCAGATAGGAGCTCTTCAGCTCTTCCTCGATGTTAACCGGTGTAATTTCTCTCGCAAGGTCGCTCATCTAACCGCTATCCCTCTACTGTATCCCGGATTCAAAGGTCGCAAATTATAACACAGCCGAGGTGATACAGGTAAACCTATACGCTTTATTCACGGGGATTGCCTGATATACTCATTCGTCTTGCTAAATAAGGAGTAAAAGCGCCCATGAATGCCGAAAAATCCCCGGTGGCTCACAACGTTGACCACGAAGAGATTGCCAAATTTGAAGCGGTGGCCTCCCGCTGGTGGGATCTCGAAGGTGAGTTCAAACCGCTGCATCGCATTAATCCGCTGCGTCTGGGCTATATCGCGGAGCGTTCCGGCGGTCTGTTCGGTAAGAAAGTGCTCGATGTCGGCTGCGGCGGCGGTATCCTGGCTGAGAGCATGGCGCGCGAAGGGGCGAACGTCACGGGTCTGGATATGGGCTTCGAGCCGTTGCAGGTTGCCCGTCTGCATGCCCTGGAGTCGGGTATTCAGGTTGAGTATGTGCAGGAAACCGTCGAGGAACACGCGGCGAAACATGCCCATCAGTACGATGTGGTGACCTGCATGGAGATGCTGGAGCACGTTCCCGATCCGCAATCCGTGGTGCACGCCTGTGCAAAACTGGTGAAACCGGGCGGCCAGGTCTTCTTCTCGACCATCAACCGTAATGGTAAAGCCTGGCTGATGGCCGTCGTCGGTGCGGAGTATGTGCTGCGCATGGTGCCGAAAGGGACGCACGACGCGAAGAAATTCATCAAGCCTGCGGAGTTGTTAAGCTGGGTTGACCAGACGTGGCTCAAAGAGCAGCACATTACCGGCCTGCACTACAATCCGCTGACCAATAAATTCAAACTCGCACCGGGCGTTGATGTTAACTATATGTTGCACACAACCGCCAAAAACGACTAACGTCATTCGTTATTCTTATAAAGATTGCGCGACATCATGTTGCGCAATTCTGACCACCCGTCGAAGAAATCAGCACTCGATCAAATTTTGAATTTTTTTTCTTAATTATTGACATCTCTTCCAGGCCTTACAGCATGAGGACTTAGCCTTTTTTACCCTTTCACAACCTCAATTTAACGTCAAAATCAACCCTTGTGCTGAAAAGAATCCTTACTAGAATACTCACCATATAGCGTTTTTCTTATCGCAAACCCCCTATATGTAGTATTTATCCACAGAGTTAGTCACAAGACGGTTCTGTGGATAAGCGGGGGATATTTTTTATTTCACGGACAGGTAAACCCCACATGAATCAGAGTCTGCTGGTGACAAAGCGCGACGGTACTACCGAGCGTATCAATCTGGACAAAATCCATCGAGTTCTCGACTGGGCAGCAGAAGGACTGAACAACGTATCTATCTCCCAGGTTGAACTGCGTTCTCACATCCAGTTCTACGACGGCATCAAAACGTCTGATATCCACGAAACCATCATCAAAGCGGCGGCAGACCTGATCTCCCGTGAAGCACCGGATTATCAGTACCTTGCGGCACGTCTGGCCATTTTCCACCTGCGTAAAAAAGCCTACGGCCAGTTTGAGCCGCCGAAGCTGTACGACCACGTGGTGAAAATGGTTGAGCTGGGCAAATACGACACGCATCTGCTGGAAGACTATACGGAAGAAGAGTTCGAGCAGATGAACGGGTTTATCGATCACTGGCGCGATATGAACTTCTCCTATGCGGCAGTGAAGCAGCTCGAAGGCAAATACCTGGTTCAGAACCGTGTCACCGGTGAGATCTACGAAAGCGCCCAGTTCCTCTATATTCTGGTGGCCGCCTGCCTGTTCTCCAACTATCCGCGTGAAACCCGTCTGGACTACGTGAAGCGTTTCTACGATGCGGTTTCTACGTTCAAGATTTCTCTGCCTACGCCAATCATGTCTGGCGTGCGTACTCCAACCCGTCAGTTCAGCTCCTGCGTACTGATCGAGTGCGGTGACAGCCTGGATTCCATCAACGCCACCTCCAGCGCCATTGTGAAATACGTTTCCCAGCGTGCCGGTATCGGTATCAACGCCGGCCGCATTCGTGCGCTGGGCAGCCCGATTCGCGGCGGTGAAGCGTTCCACACCGGCTGTATCCCGTTCTACAAACACTTCCAGACGGCCGTGAAATCCTGCTCTCAGGGCGGCGTGCGTGGTGGTGCAGCGACCCTGTTCTACCCAATGTGGCACCTGGAAGTGGAAAGCCTGCTGGTCCTGAAAAACAACCGCGGCGTGGAAGGCAACCGCGTGCGTCACATGGACTACGGCGTACAGATCAACAAGCTGATGTATACCCGTCTGCTGAAAGGCGAAGATATCACCCTGTTCAGCCCTTCTGACGTCCCGGGCCTGTATGACGCGTTCTTCGCCGATCAGGACGAGTTCGAGCGTCTGTATACCAAATACGAAAAAGACGACAGCATCCGTAAACAGCGCGTGAAAGCGGTCGACCTGTTCTCCCTGATGATGCAGGAACGTGCCTCTACCGGTCGTATCTACATCCAGAACGTTGACCACTGCAACACCCACAGCCCGTTTGACCCGGTGGTTGCCCCAGTGCGCCAGTCTAACCTGTGCCTGGAGATCGCCCTGCCGACCAAACCGCTGGAAGACGTGAACGACGAAAACGGTGAAATTGCGCTGTGTACGCTGTCCGCGTTCAACCTGGGTGCGATTAAGAGCCTGGACGAGCTGGAAGAGCTGGCTGTGCTGGCCGTCCGTGCCCTCGACGCCCTGCTGGACTACCAGGATTACCCAATCCCGGCAGCCAAACGCGGTGCGATGGGCCGTCGTACCCTGGGTATCGGCGTGATCAACTTCGCCTACTGGCTGGCGAAAAACGGCAAGCGTTACTCTGACGGCAGCGCCAACAACCTGACCCACCAGACGTTTGAAGCCATTCAGTACTATCTGATGAAAGCCTCTAACGAGCTGGCGAAAGAGCAAGGCGCGTGCCCGTGGTTCAACGAAACCACCTATGCGAAAGGCATTCTGCCTATCGACACCTACAAGAAAGACCTGGATGCGATTGTCAGCGAGCCGCTGCATCTCGACTGGGAAGGCCTGCGCGAGTCCATCAAGACCTACGGCCTGCGTAACTCCACGCTCTCTGCGCTGATGCCGTCCGAGACCTCTTCGCAGATCTCCAACGCCACCAACGGTATTGAGCCACCGCGCGGCCACGTCAGCATCAAAGCCTCGAAAGACGGCGTGCTGCGTCAGGTGGTGCCGGATTACGAGACGCTGGGTGACAACTACGAGCTGCTGTGGGAAATGCCTAACAACGACGGCTACCTGCAGCTGGTGGGTATCATGCAGAAATTTATCGACCAGTCGATCTCTGCCAATACCAACTACGACCCGACGCGCTTCCCGTCTGGCAAGGTTCCGATGCAGCAGCTGCTGAAAGACCTGCTGACCGCCTACAAATTTGGCGTGAAAACCCTGTACTATCACAACACCCGTGATGGTGCGGAAGACGCGCAGGACGACCTGGTTCCGTCAATTCAGGACGATGGCTGCGAAAGCGGCGCATGTAAGATCTAAGCACTTTGCCGGGTAGCGCTACGCTTACCCGGCCTACGATTTTGGAGGCCCGGCAAACGCAGTGCCGCCGGGCAATAAAATCTCAACAGGACTCACCGCAATGGCATATACCACCTTTTCACAGACGAAAAACGACCAGCTCAAAGAGCCGATGTTCTTCGGCCAGCCGGTCAACGTGGCACGCTACGATCAGCAAAAATATGACATCTTCGAAAAGCTGATTGAAAAGCAACTCTCCTTCTTCTGGCGTCCGGAAGAAGTGGACGTTTCCCGCGACCGTATTGACTACCAGTCGTTGCCGGATCACGAAAAACATATCTTCATCAGCAACCTGAAATACCAGACGCTGCTGGACTCCATTCAGGGACGTAGCCCAAACGTGGCGCTGCTGCCGCTGATCTCCATTCCTGAGCTGGAAACCTGGGTAGAAACCTGGGCGTTCTCCGAGACGATCCACTCCCGCTCTTACACCCACATCATCCGCAACATCGTCAACGATCCGGCGGTGGTATTTGACGATATCGTCACCAATGAGCAGATCCAGAAGCGCGCGGAAGGCATTGCCCATTACTACGACGAGCTGATTGAGATGACCAGCTACTGGCATCTGCTGGGCGAAGGCACTCACCATGTGAACGGTAAAACCATCACCGTGAACCTGCGTGCGCTGAAAAAGCAGCTGTATCTGTGTCTGATGAGCGTCAACGCGCTGGAAGCGATCCGCTTCTACGTGAGCTTTGCCTGCTCCTTCGCCTTTGCCGAGCGCAAGCTGATGGAAGGTAACGCCAAAATCATCCGTCTGATCGCCCGTGACGAAGCCCTGCACCTGACCGGTACCCAGCACATGCTGAATCTGCTGCGCAGCGGTTCGGACGACCCGGAGATGGCGCAAATTGCCGAAGAGTGCAAACAGGAGTGCTATGACCTGTTCGTGCTGGCGGCCCAGCAGGAGAAAGAGTGGGCAGACTACCTGTTCCGCGACGGCTCCATGATTGGCCTGAACAAAGATATTCTGTGCCAGTACGTTGAATACATTACCAACATCCGTATGCAGGCAGTTGGTCTCGACCTGCCGTTCCAGACGCGCTCTAACCCTATTCCGTGGATCAACACCTGGCTGGTGTCCGATAACGTGCAGGTGGCGCCACAGGAAGTGGAAGTCAGTTCTTACCTGGTCGGTCAGATTGATTCTGAAGTGAACACTGACGACCTGAGCGACTTCCAGCTCTGATGACACGCGTCACGCTGAGCCTTTCGGGCACCGAAGTGCTGTGTCAGGAAGAGCACCCTTCCCTGCTGGTGGCGCTTGAAGCGCATCAGGTGGAGGTGGAGTACCAGTGTCGTGAAGGTTATTGCGGCTCCTGCCGCTGCCGCCTGGTCGCAGGCCAGGTGGACTGGCTGACCGAACCGCTGGCCTTTATCAACGAAGGGGAAATTTTGCCCTGCTGCTGCCGGGCAAAAGGCGATATAGAAATCGAGATGTGATTGTGTCGGGTGACGCTTCGCTTACCCGACCTACAAAACCGCAGTTCGTAGGCCGGGTAAGGCGCAGCCGCCACCCGGCAATTTCAGCGTTTATCCTTCAAAAAACTCACCGCTTTATCCGGGAAATCCGTAAACAGTCCGTCCACGCCCGCCTGGTTATACAACACCTCATAAAGCTGATTCACGTCCGTGGCATACGGCGGCAGCTGGTCTGCGCGCACCGTGTACGGATGGACCTGCATCTTGCTGGCATGCGCCTCTTTCACCATCGCCGTCAGCTTCACGTGGCCCGGTGTAGAGCCCTCTGCCACCAGCATGTGGTAATCCGGCCCGATACCGTCGGCGTACTGCGCAATCTGCTTCATCGCGCCCGGCTTAAACATCCAGTCGTAGTTGTAGTTTACCCACTTGCCGTCCGGCTGCTTCTCCTGGGTTTCATTCCAGTCGGTGTAGGCAATCAGCTGCACCAGATTGAGATCCATCCCCATCTTCGGCTCCAGCTCGGTCTTGATGCGCTTGAGCTCAGCGGCGTCAAAACACTGCAGATAAACCTTGTCCTTCTTGCTGGTGTAGCCGTACTGCTTCAGCACTTCCAGCGTTTTCGCGGCAATGTCTTTCCCTTCCTGGTGGTGGAACCACGGCGCCTTGATTTCCGGGTAGATGCCGATATTTTTCCCGGTTGAGTGGTTCAGCCCCTGAACAAACTCAATCTCGTCCTGGAAGGTATGGATCCGGAAGTCAGATTTGCCCATCGGGAAACGTCCCGGATAAACCTGCTTCTTCTTGCCATTTTCAATCTCGAAGCCTTCCGTGAACTTCAGCGAGCGGATTTCTGCCAGCGTAAAGTCAATGGCGTAGTAGCGGCCATCTTTGCGGGCGCGGTCCGGGAAACGCTCTGCCACGTCCGTCACGCGGTCAAGGTAGTGATCGTGCAGGACAACCAGCTGGTCATCCTTCGTCATCACCAGATCCTGCTCCAGATAATCCGCACCCTGCGCATAGGCCATCGCTTTTGCCGGCAGCGTATGCTCCGGCAGATAGCCGCTCGCGCCGCGGTGGGCGATGACGATTTTATCTGCCGCCAGCGCGGACCCGGTCATCAGGCCCGCCAGCAGCAGGCCCGTCGCTAACTGTGTTAATTTCATAACAATGCTCCTTATTGACGACGCGCCAGCACTTCCGCGTGGTGACGTTTTTCACCGATCATCACAACAACCAGCAGCAGGACCGCCAGCACGCTGCCGCCAATCATCACCATAAAGCCGCCGTCCCAGCCGAAGAAGTCAACGGTGTAGCCGACAATGGCGCTCGCCGCGACCGAACCGCCCAGATAGCCAAACAGACCGGTAAAGCCCGCCGCCGTGCCTGCCGCTTTTTTCGGTGCCAGCTCCAGAGCGTGCAGACCAATCAGCATTACCGGACCGTAAATCAGGAAGCCGATGACGATCATACAGGCCATATCGACTGATGGGTTACCCGGCGGGTTGAGCCAGTACACCACGGTGGCGATGGTGACCAGAGTCATAAAGAAGACGCCCGTCGCACCGCGGTTGCCTTTAAACACTTTGTCCGACATCCAGCCGCAAATCAGGGTGCCCGGGATCCCCGCATATTCATACAGGAAGTAGGCCCAGGAGGATTTATCCAGCGCGAAGTGCTTCACCTCTTTCAGGTAAGTCGGCGACCAGTCGAGAATGCCGTAGCGCAGCAGATAAACGAACACGTTGGCGATCGCGATATACCACAGCAGCTTGTTAGGCAGCACGTACTTCATGAAGATCTGCTTTGCCGTCAGCTCTTCTTCGTGCTTCTCGCTGTAATCATCCGGGTAGTCGTTTTTGTACTCTTCAATCGGGGGCAGGCCGCAGGACTGCGGCGTATCGCGCATCAGGGCGAAGGCAATAATCGCCACCAGAATGGCGCCAAAGGCCGGCATGTAGAGCGCTGCATGCCAGTCGTTAAACCAGGCCATCCCCAGCAGGAACAGCAGAGGCGGAATGCCGCCCCCCACGTTATGCGCACAGTTCCATACCGACACGATGCCGCCACGCTCTTTCTGCGACCACCAGTGCACCATGGTACGTCCGCATGGCGGCCATCCCATCCCCTGGAACCAGCCGCAGAGGAACAGCAGCACGAACATGATGGCAATGCTGGAGGTTGCCCACGGCACAAAGCCCATAAACAGCATGACCGCAGCCGCGAGGATCAGACCCGCCGGCAGGAACACGCGCGGATTCGAGCGATCCGAGACGGACCCCATGATGAATTTGGAAAAACCGTAGGCGATGGAGATCCCCGACAGCGCGAACCCCAGATCGCCGCGCGAAAAGCCCTGCTCCACCAGATACGGCATAGCAAGCGCGAAGTTTTTGCGCACAAGGTAATACGCCGCGTACCCGAAGAAGATCCCGAGGAAAATTTGCCAACGCAGACGGCGGTATAGCGGATCAATTTCTGCCTCTGGCAGACGCGCCCGATGCGGCGCAGGTTTGAAGATACTGAGCATGACAGCCTCCGTGGCCAGCTATTGAATTTACAGGGGTTTAACTGCCCCATACTCCAGAGAGGTCGCGATGTTAAGAAATCACGGTGATTGTTACTGTGAATCAACGCACAAATTGTTACAGAAATATGACAGGATGCGCAAAAAAGCGCATGAAATCACGTTTTACTTTCGAATTTCGCTCGTTTGTGTTCGAAATCAAACAAACCACAGTTTTCATGTGGCTAAATGATAAAAAACGAACACTGAGGGATGACAATGACAATTCACGATCCACGCTTTCGCGATGTGATTATCATTGGCGGTGGCGCAACCGGCGCCGGCATCGCGCGCGATTGTGCCCTGCGGGGGTTAAGCGTCACGCTGGTGGAGCGCCATGACATTGCGACAGGCGCAACCGGACGCAATCATGGACTGCTTCACAGCGGCGCCCGCTACGCCGTGACGGACGGCGAATCAGCACGCGAATGTATCGCCGAAAATCAGATCCTGCGGCATATTGCCCGCCACTGCATTGAGCCGACCGACGGTCTGTTTATCACCCTTCCCGAAGACGATCTCGCCTTTCAGTCAACCTTTTTGACGGCATGTCATGCGGCGGGGATTCAGGCCGAGGCCATCGACCCGGCCCTCGCGCGCCGCCTTGAACCCGCCGTCAACCCGGCCCTGACGGGCGCGGTCAAAGTGCCCGACGGGACGGTTGATCCCTTCCGCCTGACGGCCGCCAATATGCTGGACGCCCGCGAGCATGGGGCGCACATCCTGACCGGGCACGAAGTAACCGGGCTGATCCGTGAAGGCCATCGCATCTGCGGCGTGCGGGTGTTTGATACGCAATACAACGAACACAGCGAGCTGCTTGCCTCCGTCGTCATCAATGCCGCCGGGATCTGGGGTCAACGTATTGCGGAATATGCTGACCTGTCGGTACGCATGTTCCCGGCGAAAGGCTCCCTGCTGATCCTCGACCACCGCATTAATAACCATGTGATCAACCGCTGCCGCAAACCCTCCGATGCCGATATTCTGGTGCCGGGCGATACCATTTCGTTAATCGGCACCACCTCCACCCACGTGGACTACAGCGAAATTGATTACAACCGCGTGACCGCCGAAGAGGTGGACATCCTGCTGCGCGAAGGGGAAAAACTGGCCCCGGTCATGGCGCAGACCCGGATCCTCCGCGCCTATGCCGGCGTCCGCCCGCTGGTGGCCAGCGACGACGATCCGAGCGGGCGTAACGTCAGCCGCGGCATTGTGCTGCTCGATCACGCCGCGCGCGATGGCCTGGACGGGTTTATCACGATTACAGGCGGCAAGCTGATGACCTATCGTCTGATGGCCGAGTGGGCGACGGATGCCGTCTGCCGCAAGCTGGGCAATACCGAACGGTGCGTGACGGCAGAACAGCCTTTACCCGGATCGCGCCAGTCTACCGAGAAAACGCTGCAAAAAATCATCTCCCTGCCCGCGCCGCTGCGCGGGTCCGCAATTTACCGCCACGGCGACAGAACGCCACAGTGGCTCGGTGAAGGACGATTGAGCCGCAGCCTGGTGTGCGAGTGCGAAGCCGTGACCGCCGGTGAAGTGCAGTACGCGGTGGAGAACCTGACGGTCAATAGCCTGCTCGATCTCCGCCGCCGCACCCGCGTCGGAATGGGAACCTGTCAGGGTGAGCTCTGCGCCTGCCGTGCCGCCGGGCTGCTGCAGCGTTTTCATACCACCACCGCCACCCAGTCGCTCGATCAGCTCAGCGCGTTTTTAAACGAGCGCTGGAAGGGGATTCAGCCTGTCGCCTGGGGTGATGCCCTGCGGGAAAGCGAGTTTACCCGCTGGGTCTACCAGGGACTGTGCGGTCTTGAGAAGGAGCAACACGATGAAATTTGATGCCGTGATTGTCGGCGGCGGGCTGGCAGGCCTGCTTTGTGGAATCAAACTCACAAAGCAGGGGCTGCGCTGCGCCATTATCACCCGGGGACAGAGCGCCCTGCACTTTTCGTCAGGCTCGCTGGATCTGGTGGACGAAACCTGCCGCGAAAAGCTGCCGCCGCAGCATCCGTATCACCTGATTGGCGCGCAACATATTGACCGCTTTGCCCTGGAAACCGAAGCGCTGCTGGCAGAGTGCGGCGCACGTCTGCAGGGCAGCGCCAGGCAAAATCATCAGCGCGTCACGCCGCTTGGCACCCTGCGTTCAGCCTGGCTCAGCCCGGAGGAGGTGCCCGTTGCCCCGTTCAGCGCCGTGCGCGTGCGGGTGGTGGGCATCAGTGGTTTTCTGGATTTTCAGCCCCATCTCGCGGCAGCGTCACTCTGTCGCCAGGGGGTTAATGCTGACACCGCAGAGATAGAGCTGCCAGAGCTGGACGTTCTGCGCGATAACCCAAGTGAATTTCGCGCGGTGAATATCGCCCGTTTCCTTGATAACGAAGAGAAATGGCCGCTGCTGTATGAGGCACTCAGCCCGCTTGCGGCAGGATGCGATGCGCTATTGATGCCCGCCTGCTTTGGCTTAAACGACAACCGACTCTGGCGCTGGCTCTCAGACCGTCTGCCCTGCACGCTCGGTTTGTTGCCCACGCTGCCCCCTTCCGTACCCGGTATTCGCCTGCATACCCAACTCCAGCGCCAGTTTGTTGCGCAGGGTGGCGTCTGGATGGCAGGGGATGAAGTGAAAAAAATCCCCCTGACGGACGGCGCGGTGAACGAAATCTGGACGCGCAACCACGATGATATCCCCCTTCGGGCCCGTTATACGGTGCTGGCCAGCGGCAGTTTCTTCAGTAACGGGCTGCTGAGTAGCCGGGAGGGCATCCGGGAAGCCATTATGGGGCTGGATGTCCGACAGAGCGCCTCCCGCGCTGACTGGTACCAGAGCGATTTCTTCTCGCCGCAGCCCTGGCAACAGTTTGGCGTCATCGTCGATAACCGGCTACATCCGCAGCTTGCCGGTAAGCCCATCAGTAATCTTTTTGCCATTGGCTCGCTGCTGGGTGGATACGACCCCATCGCCCAGGGCTGCGGTGGCGGCGTCTGCGCCGTTACGGCGCTGTATGCGGCAGAGCAGATTAGCCAGCGCATGGAGGCTGAACAATGAACGATACCCGTTTTGAAAGCTGCATCAAATGCACGGTGTGTACCACGGTCTGCCCGGTCAGCGGCGTCAATCCACGCTATCCAGGCCCGAAACAGGCCGGGCCGGACGGCGAACGCCTGCGCCTGAAGGACGGCAAGCTGTACGACGAAGCCCTGAAATACTGCATCAACTGCAAACGCTGTGAAGTCGCCTGCCCATCGGATGTGAAAATCGGCGATATCATCCAACGCGCCCGGGCGCGCTACAGCACGCAAAAACCGTCACTCCGGGACGCCATTCTGAGCCATACCGATCTGATGGGCAGCCTGTCGACGCCGTTCGCTCCGCTGGTAAACGCCGCCACCTCCCTCAAACCGGTACGCCAGCTGCTGGATGCCACCCTTAAGATCGATCATCACCGCAGCCTGCCGAAATATTCTCACGGCACCTTCCGCCGCTGGTACACGTCCGTCGCGGCGAAGCAGGCGCAGTATGCCGACCAGGTGGCTTTTTTCCACGGCTGCTACGTGAACTACAACCACCCGCAGCTGGGGAAAGATCTGCTGAAGGTGCTGAACGCCATGGGAACAGGCGTACAGCTACTGAACAAGGAGAAGTGCTGCGGCGTGCCGCTGATTGCCAACGGGTTTACCGATAAAGCGCGCAGGCAGGCGCAGAGCAACGTCACGTCGCTGCGCGAAGCCATCGTCGAGAAAGGTATTCCGGTGCTGGCGACCTCCTCCACCTGTACCTTTACCCTGCGCGATGAGTATCCTCATCTGCTGGATGTGGATAACCGCGGGCTGCGCGAGCACATCGAGCTGGCGACGCGTTTCCTGTGGCGCAAACTGGACAGCGGGCAGACCCTGCCGCTCAGGAAATTGCCCCTGAAAGTGGTGTATCACACGCCGTGTCATATGGAGAAAATGGGCTGGTCGCTGTATACGCTGGAGCTGCTGCGGTTAATCCCGGGCCTGAAGCTGACGGTGCTGGATTCGCGCTGCTGCGGAATTGCGGGAACCTACGGCTTTAAACGGGAAAACTACGCCACGTCACAGGCAATTGGCGCCCCGCTGTTCCGTCAGATTGAAGAGAGCGGCGCGGATATCGTGGTGACCGACTGCGAAACCTGCAAGTGGCAGATTGAGATGTCCACAAGCTTACGCTGTGAACATCCGATTACCCTGCTGGCGAAGGCGCTGGGCTGAACATGGCCGGGGCGAAAGGCCCCGGCCAACGATTTACTCAACGAACAGCGACTCGACAACGTGGATCCAGCCGTGCTCGCTGGCCACCTCTTTGCCATTCAACCAGCGGCGCAGCATGTTCAGTGCCATCATCGCACAAACCTCCTGACGCACCGCCAGGCTGTGGCGGGTGATACTCATCTTAACCCGCAGCGCCCAGGTGCCTTCCGGCGTGGCCAGCGCGAAGTTAAGGTATTCCTCATCCAGCCCCCCGACAAACAGCGCCAGCCCGGCAAAATGTTTTACCCTTCTTTCAGATGCCCAACGGGCGGTCTGCGCCAGGGTCTCCTGCTGGAACGGCACCACTTCGCTGGCCAACAGCGGCGCGTTGACGCGAGACAACTGCAGCGCCAGCAGGCCGCCGGTGAACTGCTCGCTTAAGGTCACGCTCAGCTGGCGCGACTGCAGATGCTTCGCAATCTGCGCCGGTAGCCCTTCCGTGCCTTCGAAAATCAGGCTTTCGCCCGCCACGCGCTGCACCTCGGGCCACAAGGCCAGCATCGCCTCTTTCTGCGTGGCAGGTCCGGTCAGCTTAAGCTCAATGATTGGCATGGAGGAGCGATAGCCCATGGAAACGCCCGGCGGGAGTGAGAGGTGATCGAGGCTCTGGGCCAGATCGCTTTCAGAGCGGCCAAAAGTGGTCAGGCGCAGGCAAAGCGGGGGTTCCGGCAGGGTAAAGCGCTGGCGAAGGCGCGGCAGGATCTGCTGCTCGACCATCACCTTAAATTCTGAGGGCACGCCCGGCGTAAAGAACATCAGGCAGCGGTTCAACTGCATGGCAAACCCACATGCGGTACCAACCGGGTTATCGACCAGCTCCGCGCTGGCGGGGATCTCAGCCTGTTTGCGGTTGCTGGGGGCCATGACGCGACCGCGTTCGGCGAAAAAGCGCTCCATCTGCGAGAGCCACGCTTCATGCAGCACCAGCCCTTCGCCTTTGGCAGTCGCAGCGGCCAGCGCGCTGAGGTCGTCGCTGGTGGGGCCGAGCCCACCGTTTACAATCAGCACGTCACAGTGTTCGCTGCGCTCGCGCAGAACACTCACCAGCGACTCAAGATTGTCGCCCACGGTATTGCGGCGCGTTAACGGTAATCCTTGCTCAAAGAAAAGATCGGCAAGCCAGGCGGCATTGGTATCAATAATTTGTCCATGCAGCACTTCGTCGCCGGTGGATAACATCTCCACGTTAATCATTATGTTCTCCCGCTTATTTGGTCAGAACACTATAGCGCAAACGTGGGTGGGAGAAGAGAGAAACTGGCGCGACAGCGTGCCGCGCCGGTGTGTTTAGAAGCCTGCGCTAACGCCCACGTATGGACCGTCAGCCAGCGCATTGTCGCGGTTGCCGTCTTTGCCGGCCAGGTTCAGATAACGATAGCCCGCTTCAATGGTAATCGGACGCATGATGGTCCAGCGCGCACCGGCGTTGGCCTCTTCATAGCTGTCGATACCGCTGGAAAGCGAGTCCGGTGAGTAGTAGTACTCGCCGAACAGGCCGAAGCTGTCGCCAATTTTCCACTGCAGACCGCCGCCCACCGCCGCCGCGTACCCTTCGTCACCGTCATTCGGGTTGGTGTAGATACCTTTACCGCCAACAGTCGCCAGGAACGGGCCCAGCGGAACGTTCAGACCGAGACCGAGGCTTGCCGCGTCGCCGTCGTCATCGTTATGCGTCCAGCCACCGGTCATCGCCAGACCGGAGGTTTCCGTGCCCATGCCGAAGCCCAGGTGGGTATAATCCTGACCCGCCGAGCCGTTAATGCTAATGGCGTTTGCCGCCGCAGAAACAACCATCAGGCCGAAGCCCATTAATGCCACTTTTTTCATTATTGCGATCCCGCACATTTTATAGAGAAGTCCCAAAACCGCGAGATTTTAACCGGAGTCTTCCGGGGATCAAGGACTCTGCGTGCGGCAGGTCGAAAGATTGTCACTATTTGAAACGGCGCTTATCCCTTAAGTGATGCATTGACCCACTGCTGCAGCGCGCGACGGGAGACTTTGATGCCGCCATTTTTGAGCTCGGTCGGCAGCAGCAGCCAGCGGATGGGTTGCTCAAACCGCGCCAGCTTATCCCTGACCCAGTCAGGGAAACAGGTGATATCCGTTCCCGGTTCACACTCCACCACCGCCACCGGACGTTGGCCAAATTCGGCGTCGTCCAGCGGGACGATAAACACCTGATTAATCTGCGGGTGTGTTGCGATAACCCGCTCAAGGCTTTCCGGCTGGATCCCTTCTCCCCCGCTAAAAAAGAGGTTGTCCATACGACCCAGAATCGTCAGGCGGCCATCATGCCATTCACCGCGATCGCGGGTGGCGAACCATCCCTGCGCGTTGGTCAGTGGAATTAACGCACCGTCCCGCCAGTAGCCTGAGGCCATGCTGTGCGCCTTGATCCAGACCTCACCGTTCACGATCTGCACCTCTCTGCCCGGCAGCGCAGAGCCCACGTCCGGCTCGCCGTCCGCCTCTTTCGCGCAGACGGTAGAGGCAAACTCGGTCAGGCCGTAACCGCAGAAGCTGCGGATCCCCTGCTCCCGCGCCTGTTGCGTTAACGCCACCGGGATCGCCGCCCCGCCAAGCAAAACCGCTTTCAGGGCAATGTGGCTGTCGGTATTCAGAAGACGCCAGAGCTGGGTTGGCACCAGCGAGGCGTGCGTGCAGCCGCGCAAAGCCTGCTCCAGAGGCTGTTTCTCGCGCACGGTTAACCTCGCCCCCGCCTGCAGCCAGCGCCATAAAATCCCCTGGCCGGAGACATGAAACAGCGGCAGCGAAAGCAGCCAGTCATCGTCACCGCCATAGGGCATCAGCGACAGTACGCCGCGCGCGCTGGCAAGATGGGCCGCGCAGGTATGGACCGCCGCTTTTGGCAGCCCGGTGGAGCCTGAGGTGAGCGTCATGGACGCCAGCCGCGCCGGTTGCCACGCGACGCGATGTTCCCCTTCACGATCGCGCATGCTCAGGGCAGGAAGAGCGTCATAGCTGCCGTCCAGCGCCAGCGCAAAGCGCAGCGTCATCTGCGGGAGTAACACCTCCAGCAGCGGGCGCGGCAGCTGTGGGTTAACGGGAAGGATACGCGCGCCGCACTGAAGCAGCGCCAGCCACGCCAGCAGGGTCTGCGGATGGTTATGGGCCAGCAGCAGCACGCCGTCGCCCTCCGCCACGCCCTGCTGGTGAAACCCCGCCGCGAGACGGTCGACGCGGGCGCACAGCTGTTGCCAGGTAAGCACCTCGTCGTTCAGTCTCAGGGCCGGTTTATCCGCAAACTGCACGCACCAGTGACGCCAGGGCCAGTCGACAAAACTCATAACAACGGCTCCAGCGCCCCGGTATTCAGGCACGGCAGCGTACTGCCCGGCCACGTGCGGATAAGCTGAGCCTGCATCAGGTTCAGCGTGTCGAGGCCAGGCACCGTGTCCGGCGTTAACCAGGCGGCAATACGCGCCAGCTGCGTCAGCCCAAGGCTGGATTCTATAGAGGAGCTGATCACCGCCGTCAGCCCTGCGGCGTGCGCCGCTGCAACCTGCTCGCGCACCTTCGCCAGACTGCCGGTCAGGGTCGGTTTTATCACCACTGCGCTGACGCCGGGCTCGGCAACGAAGGCAAAATCCGCTTCGCGCAGGCTTTCATCCCAGGCGATGGCAATCCCCGTTTCGCGGGCAAACGCGCGCGAATCGTCGCGGGTTTTACACGGCTCTTCCAGAAAGGCAATGCGGCTGCGGTATGCCGGGTTGACGTACTTTGCAAACTGCTGCGCCTTCAGCGGCGTCCAGGCGCGGTTCGCATCCAGACGCAGACGAAGGTCGGGGATCGCTTCCAGCAGCAGGTTGGCCACCATGCCGTCGCGTACCGCTTCGTAGAGGCCGACTTTGATTTTTGCGACCTTCTCACCCGGCGTGGCGGAGAGCAACGCGAAGAGTTCGTCCGGATCGCCCGTACAGAGCGGCGCCGCGCGATAATCGGCCGCTTCCGGCAGGCTACCGTCGAGCTCCGCCAGCGCGCAGCTGATGCCAAAGGCGGCGGAAGGCACGTCCGGCAGCGGTGGATTGGCCCCCTCGCGCCAGGCATCCGCCCAGGCCACCAGCGCGGCCTGCGCTTCCTCCAGCGACTCCAGGCTAAAGCCCGGCAGCGGCGACACCTCGCCCCAGCCTTCCCGCTCGCCCTGCTGCAGATGCACGAAAACGCCGTCACGGGTTTTTAACCGCCGTTCACGCAGCACCACGCCCGCGTCCATCGGTATCTGCCAGCGGTAAACCTGCGCGCGACGCATTACGGGTTCCGTTTGAATTTGCTGAAGTCTGGCTGGCGTTTTTCGTTAAACGCGTTGCGCCCTTCCTGACCCTCTTCGGTCATGTAGAACAGCATGGTGGCGTTGCCCGCCAGCTCCTGCAGGCCTGCCTGGCCGTCACAGTCGGCGTTGAGGGCCGCTTTCAGGCAACGCAGCGCCATGGGGCTGTTTTGCAGCATTTCGCGACACCAGCGGACGGTCTCTTTTTCGAGGTCGGCAATCGGGACCACGGTATTGACCAGCCCCATCTCCAGCGCTTCCCGGGCGTTGTACTGACGGCACAGGAACCAGATTTCGCGGGCTTTTTTCTGCCCGACGATACGTGCCATATAGGAGGCGCCCCAGCCGCCGTCGAAGGATCCCACTTTCGGGCCGGTCTGGCCGAAGATGGCGTTCTCTGCGGCAATGGTCAGGTCACACATCATGTGCAGCACGTGACCGCCACCGATGGAGTAACCCGCCACCATCGCCACCACCGGTTTTGGACAGGTGCGGATCTGACGCTGGAAATCGAGCACGTTCAGGTGGTGCGTGCCCGCATCGTCCTGGTATCCGCCGTAGTCACCGCGTACTTTCTGATCGCCGCCGGAGCAGAACGCCTTATCCCCTTCGCCGGTCAGGATAATCACGCCGATATTGTCGTCGTAGCGCGCATCCGCCAGGGCCTGAATCATCTCTTTAACGGTCAGCGGACGGAAGGCGTTACGCACCTGCGGACGGTTAATGGTGATTTTGGCAATGCCGTCGGTGGATTTGTGGTAACGAATGTCGGTATAGCCTTCGGAGCAGTCTTGCCATTCAACCGGTGCATAGAGCATGTTTTCATCAGGATAGATCATAGAGTGTCCTTTATTCGAAGACGCAGTATCTGAGCCAGACTCGCGCTCACCGCTTCGGGGTTTTCCCGATGGGCGTTGTGTCCGGCGTTTGGAATGAGATGGCGAACGGCGTTCAGTTCAGCGGCAAGGGCCGCAAACTTCTCATCGCGTTCGCCACAGAGATAATCAAAAGCGAAATCGCGTGCGCTAAGCGCGGCGCGTAAATCGGGCTGCACCGCCAGCGACGTCGCCTCGAGCATCATCGCCAGCGCCACGCCGCTGTTCTGGCTGCGCAAGGTAATCAGCGCATCGCGCTGAGTGTCCGTCAGGGTGGCAAAAACGGGCTGTTGATACCAGTCAGTGAATACCTTATCCAGCGGTTCGGTGCGAAAACGTCTCGCCCAGTTGCGGTCCGATGCCAGGCGCGTATGACGCGCTTCGGCATCCTGCAAGCCCGGATGCCCGCCTTCAACTATCAGGCCCAGCAACCCCTTTGGCTGCTGGCAGGCGTGGAACATCGCAATGCGGCCGCCGAGGGAGTACCCGATGAGCCAGAAGTTGAGTATGTTGTAACTAATTAAAGTTCGGGTGAGTAATGTGCTCATCTCTTCGAACCCCGCCACGCCAACCTGCCGGGATCCGCCGTGCCCCGGCAGATCGAGATACAGCCGGGGGTAGTCGCTGAGTTTTTCACCCACCTTCTGCCACTCGCGGCTGTCGCCGGAAAAGCCGTGCAGAAAAACCAACCAGGGGTAGCCTGGCTTACCGGCCTGCTGTACCGCCCGGAGGATCACAGCTGGCTCACCTGCGCCAGCAGGCTTTGCAGCGCCTGCGCACCGTCAGCCTCGTTCACCACCAGCTCAATCAGCGTCGCACCCGGCTGTTTCCAGGCGGTCGCTAGCGCGGCACCCAGCTGCTCCCAGCTTTCCGGACGATGATATTTCAGGCTGAACATCGCTGCGGCGTGTTCGAACTGCACGTTCTGCGGCATCAGATAGAATCGCTCGCGCTCGGTCTGCGGCGTGGGCAACAGGGAGAAAATTTGCCCGCCGTTGTTGTTTACCACCATCAGCACGAACGGGGCGGACGCCTGACGCAGTAGCGCCAGCGCATTGAGATCGTAGAGCGCGGAGAGATCGCCCACGATGGCCAGCGTCGATTTCGCGCTGGCGCGCTGCACGCCCGCCGCTGTCGAAATAAGCCCGTCGATGCCGCTGGCGCCACGGTTGCTGTACACCGGGTAGCCAGCAGGCAACTGTGAAAAGGCGTCAATCAAACGCACGACCAGGCTGTTGCCGACAAACAGTTGCCCCTGTTCAGGCAGGAGCTGGTGAATACGGTGCGCCAGCCCGGCTTCGCTAAATGCCTCACAGTGCGCCGTTGTTCGTTCCCACGCCTGGCGCGAGAGTTCCGGGATGGCAACCGCCCAGGGTTTACGTTTTTCAGCCGGATGGAGCGTCAGCCAGGTCTCGATACTGCTGACCAGGCGACGACCGCGATGGTGCGCCGGGTCGAGCCGCCCCTCCAGCGCGTCCACCAGCCAGTACTCTTCGGGCGTGCAGGTCGCCTGCCACTGCAGTAACCGTTTGCCGGTTAAACTCGATCCAAGCTGGACCACAATCTGCGCCTGCGACAGCTCGGTGACCGCTTTCGCATTACCCAGCCAGAGGTCGGCGCACGGCAGCGGCTGACCGGTCTGGGAAAGCACGTCGCCAATCAGCGGCCAGCCGAGCGTTTGCGCCCATTCGGCCACCAGCTTGCCTTCCGCGGCGCTCATACGCCCGGCGATGACCACGCCGCGCTTCTGCCGCCAGAAGAACCAGTCCCGCTGTTTTGCGCTTTCAAGATGCGTCTGCTCGCGCAGCCACGGTTTCTCACTCTCCCACCAGCTACCCAGGGCGTGCTGCCATTCAAGCCCCGTGTCGTCCATTTCACCGTACAGCGGCTCGGCAAACGGGCAGTTGATATGCAGCGCCCCGCCGCGCAACGTCTCCATGGCGTGATCGACAGTAGAGACCAGCCAGCTTGCCGGAATATCCTGAGTGGGGCGAGGAAGCGATATCGTCTGCGAAGGATGGGAAGAAAAGAGCCCCGGCTGACGAATCGCCTGATTGGCGCCGCAGTCGATAAGTTCGGGAGGGCGGTCGGCGGTGAGCAGGATCAACTTTTCACCGGTTAACCCGGCTTCAATCAGTGCCGGATAGAGGTTTGCCACCGCGGTACCGGAGGTGACAATCACCGCCACAGGTTCTTTGCTGGCTTTCGCCAGCCCCAGCGCCAGATGACCGAGGCCGCGTTCATCGAAGTGGGTGTGATGAATCAAGGCCCGGTTTTCGGCAGCCGCCAGCGTCAGCGGCGTTGAGCGAGAACCCGGTGCAATACACACGTGCCTGACGCCATGGCGCGTCAGGGCTTCAAGGATCACCGCCGCCCAGCGTCGGTTAAAAGAACTTACTGACATGAGATTGTCCGGTATCAAGAATACGACACAGTATAAATAATAGAAAAAACTGGAATTTTGATATGAATCGGGATTGCGCGAATCTGTATTAATCCCTTAGTAGCAGAGAGCGCAATCCGGCGGCTTTGTTTTCAATCTCCTGCCACTCCTGCTCCGGGTCAGACCCGCTGACAATGCCGGCGCCGGCGTAGAGACGCAGGGAGTCCTCCTGGACGCGGGCGGAGCGCAGCGCCACGCAGAACTCACTCTGGTCAGGCGATAAATACCCGGCCGAACCGGCGTACCACTCGCGGTTAAAAGGCTCCACCTTCTGGATAAACTCGCGCGCTGGCTGTCGCGGTAATCCGGCAACGGCCGCCGTTGGCTGCAGCATGTGCAGACACTGCTCATCATCGGCCTGTTTTAGCTCGGTCCAGATACAGCGGCGCAAATGCTGCACTTTACGCAGGCGCACCACCTGAGGCGGCAGTACCTCAAGGGTCTGCGTATGGCGCTGAAGGCGCTGGCAAATATCTTCCACGACCAGCATATTTTCACGCTGGTTTTTATCATCATTCAGCAGCCACTCCCCCAGGCGCTGCGCCTGTTTATCATCGGGATGGCTGGCGACCGTACCCGCCAGGGCTTCCGTGCGCAGCAGCTTGCCGCGCCGCCGCCAGAGACGTTCGGGCGTTGAGCCGAGAAAGGCGTTGCTGGCGTCGAATACCATGCAGAAGTGAAAGCAATTTAAATTCAGGGCGCGGCTGGCCGCCATCAGCGCGACGGGATTAACGCGCTGTGTAAACTGCAGGTCGGTAGCGCGGGCGAGGACAACCTTTTCAAAATCACCGCGTGCGATGGTGTCTGTCGCTTTGCGGACCAGCCTCAGCCATTCGGGCTGTTGCGGCTGATGGGTTTCGTGCTCAACCTGAACGGAGAGCGGGCGGACAGGCTTTGCAGGACGGAGCTGCTGTAAGAAATCCCGTGCGGCCAGGGCATCGTCCTGCAGCGAACTGTCGCTCCACAGCTGCAGGCGCAGCGTGGCGTGACCCGCGCTACGTCGCCAGAGCAGGCGCGGCAGAAAGAGACTGCCCTGCTCCGGGTTAAACGCGTTCAGGCCGCAAATGCGGGTATCCCCTGCCGCGTGTTGCGCACGTAAAAACTGCGAGGCTTCTGTCAGAGAGGAAAACCGGGTAACCGCCCCCAGCGCCGCCAGCTCTTCATCGCCGTTACGCTGTTGCCAGTAAAACTGAGGATAGGACTGCTGCGCGCCCAGCCAGGCGAGCGGATCGAAAGCATCGTTTAACGGGAAAGAGACGTCGAAATGACGTAAACCGGGTATAGCGGGTAACGCTTGCGCAAGCTGAGTACGCAGACGTTCCAGCGCGGTGGAAATCGAATGCACGCGAACCTCTCCCTGTGAAAACGCTTAGTATACGGGGTACCATCAGAAATATCAGTACCCACGTATAGGGAGTGGTTAAGCGGCCTAACGACGGGCTAACAGCAGACCGAGTACCAGCCCTACGGCGGCCCCGACGCCAATACCCTGCCACGGTTTTTCATGCACGTAATCATCGGCACGATACACCGCTTTTTTGGCGCGGTAGTAATAGGTATCCGATGCGTGGCTGACGCGATTTTTAACCTCATGCAGCGCCTGTTCGGCACGGGCTTTAAGCTCAATATATTTCTGATCGGCAGGGTCGCCCGAGGAACGTAACACCTCTTCCAGCGTTTCACTCAGTAAGGCCAGATCGTCATCGATACGGGTATCCCAGGATTGAAATGACATATTTTTCTCCATGTTAGTACACCAGTCCGCTAACTATAGCCAACGACTCGCCATTACGCCTGCTTCGCTTCCCGCGCCATACCAATGTGGGGAATGCCATCTTCGTCGTAGACTTCAGTAACCGGCACGAAGCCAAAGTGGCCATAGAAGGGTTGAAGGTGTGCCTGCGCACCCAGGTATAACGCCTTGTCTGGCCACTGTTTCTGGCACGCTGCCAGCGTTTTTTCCATCAGCTGATAGCCCAGTTTTTCACCGCGCGCGCTACCGCTGATGATGACGCGGCCAATGACCACGGGCTCCATATCGTCTTCGCTTTTCAGAATCCTCGCATACGCCACCAGCTCGTTATCGCGCCAGCCGAGGATATGGCGGTTTTCGCCGACCAGATCATCGCCATCGATGTCCTGATACGGGCAGGTCTGTTCGACCACAAACACTTCACAGCGCAGTTTAAGCAGGGCATACAGCACATTAACGGTGAGTTCACTATGGTGTAAATCTTGCCACTGGATCATGTCAGTCTCCTTCCTGGGGTTCATCACGTTATACTAAACCCCTCCCCGTTCGGCAAAGGGCTGATTGCGTTATGGAACTGATATTTCTGGGTACGTCCGCTGGCGTGCCAACCCGCTCACGAAATGTGACGGCGATTCTGCTGGATCTTAAACACCCAACCCGCGGTGGGCTGTGGCTGTTTGACTGTGGCGAAGGGACGCAGCATCAGCTGTTACGCACCGCTTATCACCCTGGCAAGCTGGATAAAATCTTTATCACACACCTGCATGGCGACCATCTTTTTGGCCTGCCCGGGCTGCTGTGCAGCCGCTCCATGGCCGGCAATGCCAACCCGCTGACGATTTACGGGCCTGCGGGTGTGCGTGAATTTGTTGAAACCACGCTGCGCCTGAGCGGGTCGTGGACGGATTATCCGCTGGAAATCGTTGAGATTGGCGACGGTCTGGTTTTCGATGACGGGGATTATCACATCACCGCCCAACCGCTCAATCATCCTGTGGCGTGCTACGGCTACCGCATTGAAGCGCATGACAAACCCGGCGCGCTGGATGCCGCCGCGCTAATGGCCGATGGCGTCAAACCCGGGCCGCTGTTCCAGCGCCTGAAGCACGGAGAGACCGTCACGCTGGAGGACGGGCGCGTCATCAACGGTCAGGATTATCTCGCCGCCCCGCAGCCCGGCAAAAAACTGGCGATTTTTGGCGACACGGCCCCTTGCCCGGCAGCGTTAACCCTGGCGCAGGGCGTGGACGTGATGGTGCATGAAGCCACGCTTGAAACGGCGATGGAAGAAAAAGCCAACAGCCGGGGCCATAGCTCAACGCGACAGGCAGCGCAGCTTGCCCGTGACGCAGGGGTCGGCAGGCTCATCATCACCCATGTCAGCTCACGCTACGACGCACGGGGGTGTGCAGGCCTGCTGGCAGAGTGTCGCGCGCTGTTCCCGGAATGTGAGCTGGCCGAAGATTTCGCTCAGGTCAGCGTTTAGTCCTTCATTTTTCTCTCAGGATGCCGATAACGATTAAAAGGTCAGCATTTCTCTCGAGGGTAGAATGGATAATTTCCAGAAAGATATTGATGACAGGGCGAATCTGACCCTGTCGAACCGTTTTGAACTGTTGCTGTTCCGTCTCGGCACCTCTCTTAACGAAAATAAATCTGAGCTGTTTGGCATTAACGTCTTTAAACTGCGTGAAATAGTGCCGATGCCGGAGTTCACGAAACCCGCAGGAATGAAATCACCGCTGATGGGAATGGTGAATATTCGCGATCAGGTGATCCCGGTGATTGACCTGGCCGCCGTGGCGGGCTGTAAGCCCACTACCGGGCTGAACATTCTGCTGATCACCGAATATGCACGTAGCGTGCAGGCGTTCGCCGTGGAATCGGTTGAGAACATCATGCGTCTGGACTGGAAGCAGGTGCACGCCGCGGAAACCGCCGTCAGCGGGCGCTACATCACCAGTATTGCGTGTCTTGACGAGAAGACGGATACCAACGAACTGGCGATGGTGCTGGACGTTGAGCAGATCCTGTATGACATCACGCCGGCCAACCACGATCTTCATGCCACCAATCTGAAGACCACCAAATTCCATATTAAGCCTGGCGCTGTCGCGATTGTCGCGGAAGATTCCAAAGTGGCGCGCTCCATGCTGGAGAAGGGCCTGCAGGCAATGGAAATTCCGGCGCAGTTGCATATCACCGGTAAAGACGCATGGGAGAAAATTGGCGTGCTGGCGGCACAGGCGCAGGCGGAAGGGGTGCCGATTACCGATAAGATTGCCCTGGTACTGACCGACCTCGAAATGCCGGAGATGGACGGTTTCACGCTGACGCGTAAAATCAAAACCGACCCGCTGCTGAAAGATATTCCGGTGGTGATCCACTCCTCCCTTTCCGGCAATGCCAACGAAGATCATATTCGTAAGGTGAAGGCGGACGGTTATGTGGCGAAGTTTGAGCTGAACGAGCTGTCATCGGTGATTGAGGAAGTGCTGGACCGCTCGATGAAGAAGATTGACGGGCCGTTGATTAGCAGAAAACAGCTGGCTTAAATCTGGTGCGGGCTGGTGCCCTCACCCCGGCCCTCTCCCACGGGGAGAGGGAGAAAACCATAAAAAAACCCGCCGAGGCGGGTTTTTTGTTTTACATCAGCGGCATCGCTCGCTGCACGATATCAATTAGCGGCTGCGGATAGATACCGAAGATCAGTACCAGCAGTGCGGAGATGAGGACCACAATACCGCCGGCGCTGTACTGCCAGTTGGTTGGGGCGTCACGGTTGAGCTGCTGAGGAGCACTCAGGTACAGACTCACGGCCACACGCAGGTAGTAGTACAGACCAATCGCAGAGCCGATCACCACGCCCGCGGTCAGCCACCACAGATGCGCCTGCACACCGACAGCCAGCACGTAGAACTTACCGATAAAGCCCAGCGTCATCGGGATACCCGCCAGAGAGAGCATCATCACCGTCATCACCGCGGACAGGATCGGACGGTGCCAGAACAGACCACGGTAGGAGAACAGTGAATCGGCATCCGGGCCACGGTACGGGCTGGACATCAGGCTCACCACGCCGAACGCGCCGAGGCTGCTGAACAGATAACCGGCCAGATAGACGCCCACGGTTTCCATCGACATCTCACCGCTCTGCAGCGCAATCAGCGCCACCATCAGGTAGCCCAGATGCGAGATAGAGGAGTAACCCAGCAGACGTTTGATGTTGGTCTGGCTCAGCGCCATCAGGTTACCGAAGATGATGGAGACGAACGCGATGATGCCCAGCACCACGCGAACCGCTTCGCTGTCACCCACCGGTGCGTACAGGAACAGACGCATCACCACCCCGAAGATAGCGATTTTGCTCGCCGTCGCCAGGAAGGTAGACACCGGCGCTGGCGCACCCTGGTAGACGTCTGGCGTCCACAGGTGGAACGGAACCAGAGAGAGTTTGAAACCAAGGCCAACAATCATCATGCCCAGACCCGCCAGCAGCAGCGGCTCATGCAGCATGCCGTCGCCGAGGCTCTTGCCGAGCGCCATGAAGGAGAGATTACCGGACTGTGCGTACAGCAGCGCAATACCAAACAGCAGGAACGAGGACGCCGCCGCAGACAGGATGGTGTACTTGATGCTTGCTTCCAGCGAGCGCTTCTGACGGAAGGCGTAACCAATCAGACCGAACAGCGGCAGAGAGATCAGCTCAATGCCGAGGAACAGCGCAGCCAGGTGGTTCGCGTTCGCCAGCAGAATGCCGCCCAGTGCGGCAATCAGAACCAGCAGGTAAAACTCTTCTTTGTTGTCGTTGTAGCCTTCAAGCCACGGGTACGCAAAGGTACAGGTTGCCAGGCTCGCCAGCAGAACCAGACCGGTATACAGCATAGCGTAACCGTCAACGCGCATCAGCGGGGTGACGTCCATCGCCCCACCCTGGCCAACAAACCAGAGAGAGACTAACGCGGCGTTCAGGCCAATGACCGACAGCGTGGCATTCAGGAAGTGATTGCGTCGCCACGCAATGGAGAGCATCACAACCACCACCGTCAATCCGACGATCAGCAGCGGTAGCAGCGCGATCAGTTGTTGTGGAGTTATTGTCATGGCGAATTACGGCCTTGTAGTAGAAGCAGAATTAACAAACCACTGCTGGATGTTACCCATCGCGCTATGCGAGGTATCCAGAATCGGCTGCGGGAAGAAGCCCAGCAGCACCAGCAGTACGACCAGCAGCAGGATGATGAACAGCTCACGCAGCGACATCCCCGGCAGTTCTTGTGCAGCAATTTCGCTCTTCGCTTTACCGAAGTAAGCGCGGTGCAGCATCGCCAGCGAGTACACGGAAGCGAACACCAGACCAAAGGTGGAGATCACGGTAATCACCGGTACCACTTTGAAGCTGCCGAACAGAATCATAAATTCGCCGACGAAGTTACCGGTGCCCGGCATCCCCAGGGTGGCCACTGCGAAGAACATGGACAGCGCTGGCAGCCATTTAATTTTGCTCCACAGGCCGCCCATCATACGCATGTCGCGAGTGTGCAGACGTTCGTACAGCTGGCCACACAGGATGAAGAGACCGGCTGCGGACAGGCCGTGCGCAATCATCTGGATCACCGCGCCCTGGTACGCCAGCTGGCTGCCGGTGTAGATAGCAATCAGCACGAAGCCCATGTGGGAGACGGAGGTGTAGGCAATCAGACGTTTGATGTCGTACTGCGTAAACGCCATCCAGGCACCGTAGAAGATACCGATCACACCCAGCCACATGGCAATCGGTGCGAACTCAGCGGAGGCGTTCGGGAACAGCGGCAGTGCGAAACGCAGCAGGCCGTAGGCCGCGGTTTTCAGCAAGATGCCCGCCAGGTCAACGGAACCCGCCGTTGGTGCCTGAGAGTGCGCGTCTGGCAGCCAGCCGTGCAGAGGAACCACCGGCATTTTCACCGCGAAGGCGATGAAGAAGCCCAGCATCAGCAGGTATTCCACGCCGTGCGACATCGGAGTCTTCAGCAGCTCTTCGTAGTTGAAGGTCCAGACACCGGTCGCATTGTGGTGCACAAACACCAGCGCCAGAATGGCAATCAGCATCACCAGACCACTCGCCTGGGTATAGATGAAGAACTTGGTGGCCGCCGTGATACGCGTTTTACCGTCGGACGCCTTATGGCCCCACAGCGCGATCAGGAAGTACATCGGCACCAGCATCATTTCCCAGAAGAAGAAGAACAGGAACATGTCGATGGCCAGGAACACGCCGATAACGCCGCCCAGGATCCACATCAGGTTCAGGTGGAAGAAGCCCTGGTATTTTTCGATTTCACGCCAGGAGCAGAGTACCGCCAGAACGCCGAGCAGACCGGTCAGCACCACCATCAGCAGCGACAGACCGTCAATCGCCAGGTGGATCGTAATGCCGAAACGTGGGATCCACGGCAGGATAAACTCAGACTGCCACTGCGGAATGCCCGCAGACTGAGTCAGAGAGTAGCCACCCTGCAACCAGAGTTGCAGACCAAGCGCGAGCGTCAATCCCATGGTGATCAGCGCGATCCAGCGCGGCATTTTCACGCCAAAGCGTTCAGTCTGCCAGCACAGGAAGCCGCCGATGAAGGGAATTAATATTAGCCAGGGTAGTAACATGGCGATTTACATTCCTTTTTAAGGCCCCCAGCAGGGGCCTGATTTTCAACGAATTCGAATAAAATTCACTTAACGATCAACGCAACACCATCAGCAGCGCCAGCACGACAACCGCACCGATGCTCATGGACGCCACATACCAGCGCAGGTAACCGTTCTCGCTGTACAGCAGGCCTTTACCTGCAAAGCGGGAAAGGATCGCCGGGATATTCATCAGGCTGTTCAGTGGGTCGCGCTTCAGCAGCCACGCAATGCCCAGGAACGGCTTCACGAAGATCATGTCGTACAGCCAGTCGAAGCCCCACGCGTTGTACCACCAGGTGCCCAGCAGACGGCCCGGCGCACTGTTGGCAACGGCAGTTACCAGCGTACGTTTACCCAGCCACAGCCATGCAGCGATCAGGATGCCCGCGATAGCGACCACACCGGAGGTGATTTCAAGCGTCAGAACGCGACCATGCTCAAGCTCGGTGGTGTCTGGCAGTACGCCCTGCAGTGGCGGAACAATCATCGCGCCAACGAAGGTGGACAGGACCAGCAGCACAATCAGCGGCAGGTGGTGGGTAATCCCCTTCCCTGCGTGAGCGTGAATTTGTTCTTTACCGTGGAATACGATGAAAATCATACGGAAGGTATACAGGGAGGTCATGAACGCGCCGACCAGACCCGCTACCATCAGATTGATATGACCATTCGCCATGGCACCCGCAAGGATTTCGTCCTTACTGAAGAAGCCCGCGGTGATCAGCGGCAGTGCCGCCAGCGCCGCGCCGCCCACCAGGAAGCAGACATAAACCAACGGGATGGACTTACGCAATCCGCCCATCTTGAAGATGTTCTGCTCGTGATGGCAGGCCAGAATGACGGAACCGGATGAGAGGAACAGCAGCGCTTTAAAGAACGCGTGCGTCATCAGGTGGAAAATCGCCGCGTCCCACGCCTGAACGCCCAGCGCCAGGAACATGTAACCAATCTGGCTCATGGTGGAATAAGCAAGAACGCGTTTGATATCGGTCTGCACCAGCGCGGCAAAGCCTGCCAGCACCAGCGTGACCGCACCGACGATACCCACCAGATGCAGAATTTCCGGGGTCATCAGGAACAGGCCATGGGTACGCGCAATCAGGTAGACACCGGCGGTGACCATGGTCGCAGCGTGGATCAGCGCGGAGACAGGGGTTGGACCCGCCATCGCGTCGGCCAGCCATGTCTGCAACGGCAGCTGTGCGGATTTACCCACAGCACCACCCAGCAGCATCAGCGTTGCCCACCACAGCATGTTGTTGCCTGCAGCGAAGTGTGCCGGCGCCAGTTCCACCATTTCGCGGAAGTTCAGCGTGCCCAGTTCGTTATAGAGAATGAACAGCGCGAACGCGAGGAAGACGTCACCCACACGGGTCACGACGAACGCTTTCATCGCCGCTGCGCCATTCTTCGGATCGGTGTAGTAGAAACCGATCAGCAGGTACGAGCACAGGCCCACGCCTTCCCAGCCCAGATACATCAGCAGCAGGTTATCGGCCAGCACCAGAACCACCATGCTGGCGATAAACAGGTTGGTGTAGGCGAAGAAGCGGGAGTACCCCTCTTCACCGCGCATATACCAGGAGGCGAACATGTGGATCAGGAAGCCGACGCCGGTGACCACGGAGAGCATGGTCAGCGAGAGACCATCCAGCACCAGGTTGAAACCGATGTTGAAATCACCGACCGACATCCAGGTCCACAGCGGCACGCTGAAGGGCTGACGTCCGTTATTAAAGAAGTCGATACCCGCATACGCTGTCACCAGCGCAGCCAGACCAACAGAGCCGATGCCGACGGTCGCAGACAGATTCTCAGACCAGCGGCCGCGAGAAAACGCCAGCAGCACGAAGCCAATCAGCGGAAAAATAATGGTTAAGGCAAGCATGTTCATCCACGCAACTCACTTACTGAATCGATGTTCAGATTCTGGCGGCGACGATGGAGCTGCAGTAACAGCGCCAGGCCAATACTCGCTTCAGCAGCCGCAAGGCTGATGGCGAGAATGTACATCACCTGACCATCGGTCTGGCCCCAGTAGCTTCCGGCGACCACGAAGGCCAGCGCAGAGGCGTTAATCATGATTTCCAGACCGATCAGCATAAACAGCAGATTGCGGCGGATAACCAGACCCGTCAGACCCAGAACGAATAAAATCGCAGCGAGGATCAGTCCATGTGTTAAGGGGATCATGCGCGCTCCTCCGTTTTTCTTTTCGCGCGGTCGTCAGTGCGGTTGCTCAGCACCTCGCCAGCACGCTCTTCGCGGCCAACGTGGAAGGCAACAACCAGACCTGCCAGCAGCAGCATGGAGGCCAGTTCAACCGCCAGAACGTATGGGCCAAAGAGCGTAATACCGACCTCTTTAGCGCCGATCGGCGTACCGTCGATGCCCTGATCGTTGACGCCGAGAATGGCGTATACAATCACCACCAGCATGATGGCCGACAGAATTGCCGGGCCAATCCATACCTGCGGTTTTAACCACTGACGTTCCTGCTCAATTTCAGAGCCGCCCAAGTTCAGCATCATCACCACGAACACGAACAGCACCATGATGGCCCCGGCGTAGACGATGATTTCCAGCGCACCGGCGAAGTGCGCGCCCAGCGCAAAGAACACCCCGGAAATGGCCAGCAGTGAAATGATTAAGTACAGCAGCGCATGCACCGGATTGGTGTGCGTAATCACTCGCAGCGTAGCCAGGATGGCGATAAGGCCACAGATATAAAAAGCGAATTCCATTGCCCTCTCCTTACGGTAACAGGCTCTTGACGTCGATAGGCTTAGCTTCGTTCTCTGCTTCGCCCTTATCTTTGCCGTCGATTGCCATACCCGCCATCCGGTAGAAGTTATATTCCGGGTATTTACCCGGACCGGAAATCAGCAGATCCTCTTTCTCGTACACCAGGTCCTGACGCTTATACTCACCCAGTTCAAAGTCTGGAGTCAGCTGAATCGCCGTGGTTGGGCACGCTTCTTCACACAGACCGCAGAAGATGCAGCGTGAGAAGTTGATGCGGAAGAACTCAGGGTACCAGCGGCCATCTACCGTCTCTGCTTTCTGCAGAGAGATACAGCCTACCGGACACGCTACCGCACACAGGTTACAGGCAACGCAGCGCTCGGAACCGTCCGGGTCGCGCGTCAGCACGATACGGCCACGGTAGCGCGGCGGCAGATATACCGGCTCTTCCGGGTACATCCGGGTTTCGCGTTTGGCAAACGCGTGCAGGCCGATCATCCAGATACTGCGTACCTGAGTGCCGAAGCCTACCAGTAATTCTTTTAAGGTCATGGTCTATAGCCCCTTATGGCTGCTGCCAGAGAATGACAGCCGCCGTTACCAACAAGTTGACGAGCGTCAGCGGCAGGCACACTTTCCAGCCGAAGGACATTACCTGGTCATAACGCGGACGCGGTAACGCTGCGCGAATCAAAATGAACATCATCATGAAGAACGCGGTTTTCAGCGCGAACCAGATGAACGGCGGTAAGAACGGGCCATGCCAGCCACCAAAGAACAGCGTTACCATCAACGCGGAAATGGTGACGATACCGATGTATTCGCCCACGAAGAACAGACCGAATTTCATACCGGAATATTCAATGTGGTAACCGTCGGCCAGTTCCTGTTCGGCTTCTGGCTGGTCAAACGGGTGACGGTGACACACCGCCACGCCCGCGATAGCAAAGGTAATAAACCCAAAGAACTGCGGGATAACGTTCCAGATGTCGGCCTGGTTGTTGACGATGTCGGTCATGTTGAATGAACCGGCCTGCGCCACCACGCCCATCAGGGAGAGACCCAGGAACACTTCGTAGCTCAGCGTCTGCGCAGACGCACGCATCGCACCCAGCAGCGAGTATTTGTTGTTACTGGACCAGCCTGCGAACAGCACCGCGTAAACCGCGAGGCCTGCCATCATCAGGAAGAACAGAATGCCGATGTTCAGGTCAGCCACCACCCAGGTCGGGCTGACCGGAACGATAGCAAACGCCAGCAGCAGCGAGGTGAAGGCGATCATCGGTGCCAGAGTAAAGATCACGCGGTCCGAGAAGCGCGGGATCCAGTCCTCTTTAAAGAACATCTTGATCATGTCCGCGACCAGCTGGAGTGAACCACCCCAGCCCACGCGGTTCGGTCCGTAACGGTTCTGGAACAGACCGAGCAGACGACGTTCACCAAAGCTCATGAACGCGCCGCAGGTGACCACCACCAGCAGGATAACAATCGCTTTCAGAATGCTCAGCAGGATGTCGATAAGATCCGGCGTTAACCAACTCATGCTTTTGCCTCCTGCAGATTATCAAGACGCGCACCCGCCAGAACCGGCGCGATGCCAGGCATACCCATCGGCAGACCTACCTGCCCTGCTGTCAGACTTTCCGAGATAATCAGCGGCAGGCTGATGGTCTGGCCGTCGTAGCTGAAGGCAATGTTCGCACCCGCGTTGACGCCAAGCTTCGCGGCGTCCGCCGGGTTGAGCTTGATGTACGGCTGCGGCATGCGGGTCTGGAAGACCGGAGAACGCTGGGACAGCTCTTCACTACCGAACAGATGGTAGTAAGGGGCGATACGCCAGCTACCGTCCTGCGCCTGGAAGCTCGCCGGCACGGTGGTGAAGAAGTCCAGACCGGTTTCAGAGGCTTCAATCAGACGCACGCCCGGATCACCGTGACGCAGTGAACCGCCCACTTCAGCCTGGAACTTGTTCCATGCCTGCGGGGAGTTCCAGCCCGGAGCCCATGCGAATGGGATCTGTGAACGCGGCGCAGACGGCTGGTTGTTCCCTTCCATTGAGAAGGCGAACATGGTGTCTTTATCCTGCGGCTGACGCGGTTCGTGTACGCTGATATTGGCACGCATTGCGGTACGACCGCTGTAACGGTGCGGTTCACGCGCCAGTTTCTGGCCGCGAATACGGAAGCTTGCTTCAGGCGCGGCATCTTTAATGCCTGCCAGCTGAGGCAGTTTTTCCACCACCGCGTCGATAACATGGTCAAGCTGCGTCCAGTCCACTTCACGGCTCTGCACGCTGCTGTGCAGGGAGTGCAGCCAGCGCCAGCTTTCCAGCATCACGGTGTTGCTGTCGTAATATGCCGGGTCATAAACCTGGAAGAAACGCTGCGCGCGGCCTTCGTTGTTGATAACGGTACCGTCGCTTTCTGCGAAGCTTGCCGCAGAGAGCACCAGGTGCGCTTTATCCATAATCGCGGTGCGCTGATGGTCGATAACCATCACCAGCGGCGCTTTGGAGAGCGCGGCGTCTACGCGTGCGGCAGAAGCGTGGCGATGCAGATCGTTTTCCAGCACCACAACGGCGTCAGCGGCACCGGATTCCAGTTCGCTTAACGCTTCTTCCAGCGAGCCGCCGCCAATCATACCCAGACCGATGCTGTTTACCGCACGGGCAATCATGGTCACGCCAACGTCGGCACCGCGGCCTTTCAGGGCTTTGGCAACGTTCGCTGCAGCCTGAATGATCTCGGCGCTTCCGGCGTTAGTCCCGGAAATAATCAGAGGTTTCTTCGCACCCGCCAGCGCCTGAACAATCACGTCGACCTTGTTTTGCAGGTCACGATCCAGTTCAACGGCTGGGGAGTTGCTGTCCAGCGCGTGGGCAATGGCAAAGCCAAGACGCGCCTGATCTTCAACCGGTGCGCAGTAGGTCCACGCCGCGATATCGTCCAGACGGGTATTGTCTACGTTCGTCACAAACAGAGGATGCTTCGCGCGCTGGCCGATGTTGAGGATTGCCGCAATCTGCCAGTCAGCCACTTTTTGCGCCGCTGCCATTTCACGGGCTTTACCCTTCACCGCCTGGCGAACTGCCAGAGCCGCACGAGCGCCGGTCTGCGTCAGATCTTCCCCCAGCACCAGAACCGCATCATAGGATTCAATTTCACGCAGCGCAGGGGTATGAATACCGCCTTCACGCAGCACTTTCAGTACCAGCTGCAGACGTTCCTGCTCGCCCTGGGCGATACCGGTATAGAAGTTTTCCGCACCCACCAGCTCGCGCAGCGCGAAGTTGCTTTCGATGCTGGCGCGCGGGGAGCCGATACCGATCACTTTCTTCGACTGGCGCAGAATGTCTGCCGCGCCCTGCATCGCCTGTTCAGCGTTCAGGGTAATGAAGTCATCGCCACGGCGCTGAACCGGCTGACGCGGACGGTCTTTCAGGTTCACATAGCCATAGCCGAAACGACCGCGGTCGCACAGGAAGTAGTGGTTAACGGTACCGTTATAACGGTTTTCGATACGACGCAGCTCGCCGTAGCGCTCACCCGGGCTGGTGTTACAGCCCAGCGAACACTGCTGGCAGATGCTTGGCGCAAACTGCATGTCCCATTTACGGTTGTAACGCTCGGAGTGGGTTTTGTCGGTGAACACGCCGGTCGGGCAGATTTCCACCAGGTTACCGGAGAATTCGCTCTCAAGCACCCCGTCCTCCGGACGACCGAAGTAGACGTTGTCATGTGCACCATAGACGCCCAGATCCTGGCCGTCTGCGTAGTCTTTGTAGTAACGCACGCAGCGGTAGCAGGCGATGCAGCGGTTCATTTCGTGAGAGATGAACGGCCCCAGATCCTGGTTACGGTGGGTACGCTTGGTAAAGCGATAGCGACGGAAGCTGTGACCGGTCATTACGGTCATATCCTGAAGGTGGCAGTTACCGCCCTCTTCACAGACCGGACAGTCGTGCGGGTGGTTGGTCATCAACCATTCCACAACGCTTTCGCGGAACTGTTTGGCTTCTTCGTCATCAATCGAAATAAAGGTGCCTTCGGTGGCTGGCGTCATACAGGACATCACCAGGCGACCACGCGTGTCTTCCGCGTTTTGATATTGCTTCACCGCACACTGGCGGCAAGCACCGACGCTGCCCAGCGCCGGATGCCAGCAAAAATACGGAATATCAAGGCCGAGCGACAGACAAGCTTCCAGCAGGTTGTCCGCCCCGTTGACCTCATATTCTTTGCCGTCTACATGAATCGTAGCCATTAGCATGCTTCCAGTTGGCTCAGTCGAAACCGAGCGTTAATCAAAATTCTTGTCGTTACCAGCGCGCTTTCAGCAGGTTCGGCTGAATCCCATTAATCGCATGGGTATTGCTGAACGGCTGCTTGATGCCTGCTTCGAATTCGTCGCGGAAATATTTAATCGCGCTCTGCAGCGGTTCGACAGCACCCGGTGCGTGGGCACAGAAGGTTTTACCCGGACCTAAGAATCGACACAGTTGCTCAAGTGTCTCGATATCGCCAGGCTGGCCTTCGCCACGTTCGATTGCACGCAGGATCTTCACGCTCCACGGCAGACCGTCACGGCAAGGTGTACACCAGCCGCAGGACTCACGGGCGAAGAACTCTTCCAGGTTACGCACCAGCGATACCATGCCGATCTCGTGGTCGACGGCCATCGCCAGCGCCGTACCCAGACGGCTGCCTGCTTTACCAATGCTTTCGAATTCCATCGGCAGGTCAAGGTGCGCTTCGGTCAGGAAGTCTGTCCCTGCCCCACCCGGCTGCCAGGCTTTGAATTTCAGGCCATCGCGCATGCCGCCAGCGTAGTCTTCAAGAATTTCACGTGCGGTGGTACCGAACGGCAGCTCCCAGACGCCAGGATTTTTCACGCGGCCGGAGAAGCCCATCAGCTTGGTACCAGCATCTTTGCTTGAGGAGATGCCCTGATACCACTCCACGCCGTTGGCGAGGATTGCCGGAACGTTACACAGGGTTTCGACGTTGTTTACGCAGGTCGGCTTACCCCATACGCCGGAGCTTGCCGGGAATGGCGGCTTGGAACGCGGGTTCGCACGGCGGCCTTCCAGGGAGTTAATCAGCGCGGTCTCTTCACCGCAGATATAACGCCCGGCACCGGTGTGCACGAACAGCTCGAAGTCAAAACCAGTGCCCAGAATGTTTTTGCCAAGCAGGCCCGCTTCAGTGGCTTCCGCAATCGCGCGACGCAGGTTTTCTGCTGCTTCGATGTACTCACCGCGCAGGAAGATGTAACCACGGTACGCTTTCAGCGCAAACGCGGAGATCAGCATGCCTTCCACCAGCAGGTGCGGCAGTTGCTCCATCAGCAGACGGTCTTTATAGGTGCCCGGCTCCATTTCATCGGCGTTACACAGCAGGTAACGGATGTTCATGGATTCGTCTTTCGGCATCAGACTCCACTTCAGACCGGTGGAGAAGCCCGCGCCGCCGCGGCCTTTCAGACCCGACTCTTTCACCGCGTTAACGATGTCGTCCGGCGCCATGCCGCCGAGGGCTTTACGCGCACCGGCATAGCCGTTTTTGCTCTGGTATTCGTCGAGCCATACCGGCTGTTTGTCATCGCGCAGACGCCAGGTCAGCGGATGGGTTTCAGCAGTACGAATTACAGTTTTCATTTGTACTGCTCCAGCAGGTCAGGAATCGCTTCCGGCGTCAGATGGCTGTGAGTGTCCTCATCAATCATCATGGTCGGCCCCTTGTCGCAGTTACCCAGGCAGCAGGTTGGCAGCAGAGTAAAGCGACCATCAAAGGTGGTCTGGCCCGGCTTGATATTGAGTTTCTTCTCAATGGCAGCCTGAATGCCCTGATAACCGGTAATGTGACAGACAACGCTGTCGCAGTAGCGGATCACATGGCGGCCTACCGGCTGACGGAAGATCTGGCTGTAGAACGTGGCTACGCCTTCTACGTCACTTGCCGGAATACCCAGCACTTCTGCGATCGCATAGATCGCCCCATCCGGCACCCAACCACGCTGTTTCTGTACGATTTTCAGCGCTTCAATGGACGCCGCACGCGGGTCTTCGTAGTGGTGCATCTCGTGCTCGATGGCGGCACGCTCTGCTTCACTCAGCTCAAAAGCCTCGGTTTGTGGTTGTTGATTCTCGTGCATAATTAGCGGTCCACATCTGACATAACAAAATCGATACTACCCAGATACACAATCAGGTCGGAGACCAGACTGCCGCGAATGGCGGACGGGATCTGCTGCAGGTGCGCGAAGCTTGGCGTACGCACACGGGTACGGTAGCTCATGGTGCTGCCGTCGCTGGTCAGGTAGTAACTGTTAATACCCTTGGTCGCTTCAATCATCTGGAAGGATTCTTGCGCCGGCATGACCGGACCCCAGGAAACCTGCAGGAAGTGGGTGATCAGGGTTTCGATATGTTGCAGCGTGCGCTCTTTCGGTGGCGGCGTGGTCAGCGGGTGATCCGCTTTGAACGGGCCTTCCGGCATGTTGTTGAGGCACTGCTCAAGGATGCGCAGACTCTGACGCAGCTCTTCCACTTTCAGCATCACGCGGGTGTAGCAGTCGGAAACACCGCCGCCCACCGGGACTTCAAAGTCGAAGTTCTCGTAGCCAGAGTAAGGACGCGCTTTACGCACGTCGAAATTAATACCGGTCGCACGCAGACCTGCACCTGTTGTCCCCCACTCCAGCGCTTCTTTCGCGCCGTAGGCCGCAACGCCCTGGGAACGCCCTTTCAGGATGGTGTTACGCAGCGCGGCTTTCTCATAGGAGGCCAGACGTTTTGGCATCCAGTCGAGGAACTCACGCAGCAGTCGATCCCAACCACGCGGCAGATCGTGTGCCACACCGCCGATACGGAACCAGGCAGGGTGCATACGGAAACCGGTAATCGCTTCCACCAGATCGTAGATTTTCTGACGGTCGGTAAAGGCGAAGAAGACCGGGGTCATCGCGCCGACGTCCTGAATGAAGGTGGAGATATACAGCAGGTGGCTGTTAATGCGGAACAGTTCTGACAGCATCACGCGGATGACGTTAACGCGATCCGGAACGGTAATACCTGCCAGTTTCTCAACGGCCAGCACGTATGGCATCTCGTTTACGCAGCCGCCGAGGTACTCGATACGGTCGGTATACGGAATGTAGCTGTGCCAGGATTGACGCTCGCCCATCTTCTCAGCACCACGGTGGTGGTAGCCAATGTCAGGAACACAGTCGACAATCTCTTCGCCATCAAGCTGAAGAATGATACGGAAGGCACCGTGCGCAGACGGGTGGTTCGGACCGAGGTTGAGGAACATGAAGTCCTCGTTGTCGGTACCGCGCTTCATGCCCCAGTCTTCTGGCTTGAAGGTCAGGGCTTCCATCTCCAGATCCTGCTTGGCTTTGGTCAGCTCAAACGGGTCGAATTCGGTAGCACGTGCAGGGTAGTCTTTACGCAGCGGGTGGCCGGTCCAGGTCTGCGGCATCATGATGCGCGTCAGATGCGGGTGACCGTCGAAGGTCATGCCGAACATTTCCCAGGTTTCACGCTCATACCAGTTGGCGTTCGGGAAAAGTTTGGTGAGCGTCGGCAGATGCATGTCGTTTTCAGACAATGCCACCTTGAGCATGATATCCGTATTACGGTCTATTGAGATCAGGTGGTAGAAAACGGAAAAATCCGCAGCAGGGAGACCCTGGCGGTGGGTACGCAGACGTTCATCCATGCCGTGTAAGTCAAACAGCATGACGTACGGTTTTGGCAATTTCTTGAGGAAATCGACAACTTCCAGCAATTGCTCACGCTTCACCCAAACAACGGGTACCCCGGTGCGGGTAGCCTGAACAGTAAAGGCATCCGGCCCAAAACGGTTGCGCAGTTCGCCAATGACTGGGTCATCCAGATGATCCCGTGTCTGCCAGGCGGCTTCTTGCGCGGTTAAGTCGGTCATATTGTTCACCATTGCAAATGGTCCGTGGTGACTGTTGAGCCTGGCTTCGCGCTATTTGAGTAGTGATATGCGAAGGTGTTCTCCAGGCCTACAGGCGCAAATTAAATTTCGTCAGGCGTACGCAGATTGGTGACGGCAATACGTTCACCACGTTTACGCTCGCGCTCAGACTGCATGTTCGCGCGATACACACCCTGATCGCCAACAACCCACGACAGTGGGCGACGTTCTTTACCGATAGACTCCTGCAGCAGCATCAGCGCCTGCATGTAAGCTTCCGGACGTGGCGGACAACCCGGGATGTAGACATCCACTGGGATAAACTTATCTACGCCCTGCACGACAGAATAGATGTCGTACATACCGCCAGAGTTTGCACATGCGCCCATGGAGATAACCCATTTTGGCTCCAGCATCTGGTCATAAAGACGCTGAATAACAGGTGCCATCTTGGTAAAGCAGGTACCGGCGACCACCATCAGGTCAGCCTGACGTGGGGAAGCACGCAGTACCTCTGCCCCAAAACGCGCAACGTCATGCACCGCAGTGAATGACGTCACCATTTCAACGTAGCAGCAAGAAAGGCCAAAGTTGTAAGGCCAGATGGAGTTCTTACGACCCCAGTTGACCATATCGTGCATGGCATGCTCGAGTTTGCCCATGTACACGCTTTTATTGACTTCTTGCTCCAGGGGGTCGGTTACGATCTCCTGTTTTTGCAGGGGGTAACGGTCATTCTCACCGTTAGGATCTATGCGGGTGAGCGTATAATCCATCTTATTGCCTCGCTGTTACTGCTGACGATTAGAGATACTGTTTTCCGGGTTGATATGTTCACGACGTGAACGCGCAGGCGTCCAGTCAAGCGCGCCAATACGCACCAGATAAACCAGACCGGCCAGTAGCACTAAAATGAAAATTGCGGCCTCGACAAAGCCCACCCAACCACTTTCGCGGATGGAGGTTGACCATGCGAAAAGGTAAAGCGCTTCCACGTCGAAGATGACGAAGAACATGGCTACCAGATAGAACTTGGCAGACAGGCGTAAGCGAGCGGAACCGACCGAATCAATACCTGATTCGAAAGGTGTGTTTTTGTGCCTTGCGCGGGCGCGACCGCCCAGGAACCAGCCGCCGACTAACATCAGGCAGCACAGGCCAATGGCTACAATAAGAAAGATTGCGAATGCCCAGTGATGAGCGATGACTTCTGTGGATGTTGACATACTCATTGCTTACTCATCAAAAGTGATACCAACGACACTGCTCTTGCTGGCAAATGGGCATCACATCGATTCATGGGGAGGAACAAATAACCTTACACTAACTGTCAGAAATGAGACGTAGACAGCAAAATGATGGGGTTTTTTACTCCTTTCTATAACCTATTGTCAACTTTAACAAAGGTTTCTTCACATTAAATTACATCGAGCGATTCTCATTAACATTTGGTGCCCTTTAACCCTGGTGGGTACATGACTTTCCGTCAAATGTATGTTGTTGAATCGTGTCCGTTTCGGAAGTAAAAAAAATAACCCTCCTATTTTGACAGGATTTGCCAACGATTCCTCCCCCCAAATAGGAGTATTTTCTTGATCTGAGACACGCTTTTGTTAATTCAACCTGGAAAACGGCAACATCTTTCCTGTTTTATTAACATAGGTGACATAAGGATGAAGTGAGAACAGAAAATGGATAAGTTTTGAGCGAAATGATTTATATTATTGATCTGTAATATGAATTCTTAAAACCCACGCTTCCTGAGCGGGTATTATTGCGAAAAAAAAGCCACTGCATGCAAAATTCACACGAGTGGCTTTTTTTTACACTTACATTTTGTTACCAGAATTTTGAGTCAGCGATCACTCAAAGTCCCCTTCAACAATCAGAGAATCATCCCCTCCTTCGGAGGTAATGCGCTCGAACTGCCACGGGTTATGGTAGTTTTCCATCGCCTCGAACACCACGCTTGCCAGTTCATTATGACTGGACGCGTTGTGGCAGAGCAGATACTCCGTATCAGGCAGCAAGGGAAGTCCATCGGATTTACCCAGCACGCGCAGATCCGGGCTCATCATCTCCACCGGGCGTGCCGTTACGCCAAGCCCGGCTTTCACTGCAGCACGAACTGCGGGTAACGTGGATGCCACATATGCCAGGCGCCACGGGATGTTGGCTTCATTCAGCGCTGTCAGCACCATATCGCGGAACGGGCTCGGGTCATCCAGGAGCACCAGTGGCACCGGCTCCCCTTTTTGCAGCACATATTCGGCTGCGCAATACCAGTGCGTTGGGGATGTACGCAACGTCAGGCAATCAAACTGCCCGGGACGGTGCGTCGTCACCACCAGGTCGACTTTATTTTCCTTTAACATCTCAACCATAAAGGCATTACGTTTCACGCTGACATCCAGCGCAAGCTTCGGATAAACCGAACTAATGCGATTGAGAAGAAACGGCAATATGGTGTCCGCTGACTCATCAGATGCGCCTAACGTTAGCACGCCTTGTAGGTTGCTAAACATTAATGACATACATGCTTCATCATTAAAGCGAAGAATTTTCCTGGCATAACCCAGTAGCTGAATACCGTGTTCCGTTAAGAGCTTATTGCGCCCATGACGGGCAAAAAGCTCTTTACCAACCAGTTGTTCCAGCCGCTGCATTTGCTGACTCACGGCAGACTGGGTTCGGCAAACGGCGGCAGCAGCAGCTGCAAAAGTGTTGAGATCGGCGACCGCAACAAACGTTCTCAGCAGATCGAGGTCGAGATTCATTATCGGACGATTTGCATTTATCATATCTATTCACTTTCAGGTTGCTCGTGCGGAGCTGCCCGGGTTGAAGCTGTGTGTAACAGTTAAGCAATTCCCTCTGAAGGTTTTCCCTCGCATCCCGGCCCGGCAGACTGCCTGACAGATAGTTATTGTGCTGCTTAATATCAACAGTCAGAAAGCACGTTTCATGACGTTATTTTTATTCTCTTAAACGTTCAGGATATTTAGATGTTCGCAGGATTATGTAAATTACATTAAAGGTGTAACACCTTTTCTGCCATCTTTATCGCAGCGCTGTCAACGTAGCAGGAGATCGTTAAACCCTTCCCGCCAGAGATAACTCCAACAATAACAATCAATTAAACAGGAATAGCAGTTCCAGACAGACAAAAAACATGTCTCTGACATCTGCTTTCCTGAAAGACATCTTAACCCAAATCCATTTTATTTATAAGTCTTATTGCAATATTGCGGATTAAAGAAGAATGTTAAGCATCTAAACAAATTTTATTAAAATTAACTAAAGTTGCATTTTATAGGTTAATAATAAATAAATTTTAATTTTGATTAAGAGCATCCATTAATGCCACTTAACATTAATTTCACATGAGTAACTTTTAACCACACTGCGCTATTAAAGCAAGACGACGCTAACATTCAGGTTTTACGAAAAGTCACGCAGGGTGATTGCCCCCTCATCTGGCTCATCACATATTTTTCACCAGCACAATATACAGTAATCCAGCAAATGAATAGCAGAATAAACCTAATCTTTCGCTATGCATGCAACTTTACGGTAGCAAAGGGGGCACCTGCAGCGTAAAAGATTTATCAAGAATTTGCTGTCGGTACAAAATCTTCTCCTGCACACCCTTCAAAACGAAGCGAGGGGGGAGTACATTATTCCGTGCTGACTTCCACGGCAGGGAGCGGCAATAATAGCGAAAAGGTTAAAGGTTCATGTCCCCTATCGAAAAATCCAGCAAGCTAGATAACGTCTGTTATGACATCCGCGGCCCGGTTCTGAAAGAGGCGAAACGCCTGGAAGAAGAAGGCAATAAGGTTCTGAAACTCAACATTGGTAACCCTGCGCCATTTGGTTTTGAAGCGCCGGATGAAATTCTGGTTGATGTGATCCGCAACCTTCCTACTGCTCAAGGCTATTGTGATTCAAAAGGACTGTACTCCGCACGTAAAGCCATCATGCAGCACTACCAGGCACGCGGTATGCGTGATGTTACCGTTGAAGATATCTATATTGGCAACGGCGTCTCCGAACTGATTGTGCAGGCGATGCAGGCGCTGCTGAACAGCGGTGACGAAATGCTGGTTCCCGCCCCGGACTACCCGCTGTGGACGGCGGCCGTGTCACTCTCCAGCGGCAAAGCGGTACACTATCTGTGTGATGAATCTTCTGACTGGTTCCCGGATCTCGACGATATTCGCGCGAAAATCACTCCACGTACGCGCGGCATCGTGATCATCAACCCGAACAACCCAACGGGCGCGGTTTATTCAAAAGAACTGCTGATGGAGATCGTGGAAATCGCTCGTCAGCACAACCTGATCATCTTCGCGGACGAGATTTACGACAAGATCCTCTACGATGCAGCGCAGCACCACTCCATCGCCGCGCTGGCTCCGGATCTGCTGACCGTGACCTTTAACGGCCTCTCTAAAACCTACCGCGTGGCCGGTTTCCGTCAGGGCTGGATGGTATTAAACGGTCCGAAAAAACACGCCAAAGGCTATATTGAAGGGCTGGAGATGCTGGCTTCCATGCGTTTGTGTGCCAACGTTCCGGCCCAGCACGCAATCCAGACGGCGCTCGGCGGCTATCAGAGCATTAGTGAATTTATCGTTCCCGGTGGTCGTCTGTACGAACAGCGTAACCGCGCATGGGAGCTGATCAACGATATCCCGGGCGTCTCCTGCGTGAAGCCAAATGGGGCGCTGTATATGTTCCCGAAAATCGACGCGAAGCGCTTCAACATTCACGACGACCAGAAGATGGTGCTCGACTTCCTGCTTCAGGAAAAAGTGCTGCTGGTTCAGGGCACGGCATTTAACTGGCCATGGCCGGACCACGTACGTATCGTCACGCTGCCGCGCGAAGATGACCTTGAAATGGCCATTAGCCGCTTCGGGCGTTTCCTCTCCGGTTATCATCAGTAATATTCTCTTTCTGCCGGGTAGCGCTGCGCTTACCCGGCCAACGAAACCTGCAAATTTGCATCTTCCCTCCCCTCCCCGCACAATGAAGTCCTGTCGCAGTGAAGACAAAAGGTAACCTATGAGTCAGAGTCATTTCTTTGCCCATCTCTCCCGCCTGAAACTCATCAACCGCTGGCCGCTGATGCGCAATGTCCGCACTGAGAATGTGTCAGAGCACAGCCTTCAGGTCGCGATGGTCGCACACGCGCTGGCCGCCATTAAAAACCGCAAATTCAACGGTCAGGTTAATGCTGAGCGCATTGCCCTGCTGGCGATGTATCACGATGCGTCAGAGGTGTTAACCGGAGATCTGCCGACGCCGGTGAAATATTTCAACTCGCAGATTGCGCAGGAATATAAGGCCATCGAGAAAATTGCCCAGCAGAAGCTGATTGACATGGTGCCGGACGAGTTACGCGATATCTTTGAGCCGCTTATTGATGAACAGCAGTACACAGAGGAAGAGAAGTCGCTGGTAAAACAGGCCGACGCGCTATGTGCCTATCTGAAGTGTCTCGAAGAGTTATCCGCAGGGAATAACGAATTTTTACTGGCAAAAACGCGTCTGGAAAAAACGCTGGAATCCCGCCGCAGCGAAGAGATGGATTACTTTATGCAGGTGTTTGTACCGAGCTTCCATTTATCGTTGGATGAGATTAGCCAGGATTCTCCGTTGTAATTTTCTGCCGGGTGGCGGCTTCGCCTTACCCGGCCTACGTTTCTGCGCTCATGCTAAAACGGGAATAAAACCGGTATCAACACCACGCATACCAGCATCACCAGCACGGTGAACGGCACGCCCAGCTTCACAAAATCGCTGAACCGGTAGTTCCCCGGCCCCAGAACCAGCGTGTTCACCGGTGACGACACCGGCGTCATAAATGCCGCGGAAGCGGCCATCGCCACCATCATCGCAAACGGATACGGCGACACGCCCATGGATTTCGCCATCGCCAGCGCGATGGGCGCCATCAGCACCGCCGTAGCGGTATTGGAGATAAACAGTCCGATCGTGGCGCACATGATAAACAGGCATACCAGCATCATGTACGGCCCGTATCCGCCGCCAACGTCCATCAGCCCTTTGACGACTAAATCCACACCGCCGGTTTTTTGCAGAGCAAGGGCGAACGGCATCATCCCCACAATCAAGATGATGCTTGGCCAGTGTATCGCCTTATAGGCGCTCTCGGCATCAATACAGCGAAACTTGCCCATTAACAGACAGGCAATAATGGCCGCGACCGGATTGGGGATCTCGTCGGTCAGCATCAGCGCCACCATCAATACCAGGCAAAAAATCGCATGGGGCGCCTGGCTGTGCGCCGGGGAGGCATCGCTCTCTTCAACAGGCATGTTGAGCACCACAAAATCGCGGCCCTTTTGCCCAAGCTGACTTATCAGCTTCCAGTTACCGACGACGAGAAAGATATCCCCCAGCAGGATCGGCTCATCCACCACCGCCCCTTCCATCGCCACGCCATCACGCTTCAGCCCCACGACATTCAGACCATAACGGGTACGGAACCCCATTTCCCGCACGGTTTTACCCAACAGCTCCGATTCCGGGATCAGCGATACTTCGGCCATGCCGACATCCAGCGCCTGGTCTGAGAAATACTCTCCGCGTAGCACCATCGGTTCCAGCAGCTGTTCACTACAAAACTCACGCAGATCCACCTCCGCGGTGGACATATCAATCAGCAGGACATCCCGCGCGCGGAATTCCGACACCCCGTTAACGTTGACGATGACCCGGCGAAAACGACGCCAGCGCTCAACACCAATCACATTCGCGCCGTAGCGCTCACGCAGTTTCAGATCGTCAAGCCGCTGGCCCACCATTGGCGAACCGGGGCGAATGGCAAGGCGGCGCGCCCGCCCGGTGAGGCGGTATTCTTTAATCAGATCGCGGAAGGTGCGTCGTTTCCACCCTTCTTTGCTTTTGTCCTGTTTTTCGCCTTTCAGGGCAAAACGGGTCAGCAGCATGTAAACCACGCCCATCACCAGAACCACCAGTCCAAGCGGAGTCACGCTGAAAAAACTGAAGCCCTGAAAGCCTTCCCGGATCAGCTCACTGTTGACGACCAGGTTCGGCGGCGTGGCCACCAGCGTCATCATGCCGCTTATCAAACCGGCAAAACTCAGGGGCATCATCAGGCGCGACGGCGAGCTCTGCATCCGCATGGAGACGCTCAACACCACCGGGATAAAGATAGCGACCACCCCCGTTGAACTCATAAACGCCCCCAGTCCGGCGACCGTCAGCATTAGATAGACCAGCATTTTCGTTTCGCTGTTGCCAGCCACCTTCACCAGCCACGCGCCCATAATCGTTGCCACACCGGTGCGCACGAGGCCATCACCGATGATAAACAGGGCGGCAATCAGAATAACGTTGGGATCGCTAAACCCGGAGAAGGCTTCCGGCAGCGTGAGCGTACCGCTCAGCACAAAGGCGACGATGACAAACAAGGCGACGGCATCCATGCGTACCTTGCCCGTGGCAAAAAGGATAATGGCGATTAAAAGCAGGCTCAGGACCCAGATCAGTTCACCGTTCACAACATGTCCTTGTCAGTGGGAGATGAGAAATTTTGCCATAAAAAAGCCCCATCAGCGTGGGGCTATATCATGGGGTTACACTTTTAGCGAGACGGTTACAACACCGTCAGGTGCTTTTGACACAGCCAGTGCAGTGAGAGAATCCAGCACCAGGTCAGCCTCCTCCAGGCGGGGGGACCCCGCCGGAACGTTCACCGCAATAACGTGGCTTCCGGCGTTCAGCCCGGCCAGTACGCCAGCCGCCGCATCTTCTACCACCACACACTCTGCGGGAGCGAGGCCCAGCAGTTCAGCTCCCAGCAAAAAGGCGTCGGGTTCGGGTTTACCGCGCTTGACGCGCTCCGCCGTGATAAACACTTCCGGCTTCGGTAAACCTGCCGCCTTATGACGGGCGTGGGCGACGGGAATGGAGCCGGAGGTGACGATAGCCCACGGGATCTGCGCTTCGTTCAGATGCTCAAGCAGTTCGCGCGCGCCCGGTAAAGCGGTGATACCGTCCGTGTCCGTGGCTTCAATGTGTTCCAGGTATTTGAACTCCGCCTGAATATCGTCCTCAGAGCGTCCGGCCAGAAAGTGCCGTAACGAGGTAATGGCCTGTTTGCCATGGATAAAATTCAGCACCTCCTGATGGTCGATGCCATGTCTGTCAGCCCAATGGCACCATGAACGCTCCACAACCGGCAGCGAATCCACCAGCGTACCGTCCAGATCAAACAGAAAACCTCTACACTGCACACGCACCTCCGTCAGGCATTAATAATTTGTTGAATTTCGTTGCTGCTTAAATGGTACTGACGCGGGCAGGCGTGCCACGCGCTCAGCATACGCTGGTATTTATCCCACATTGGGGTCTGCGCGTTGAAACCGTGGGTACCCGCGTCAAAGTGGGTATAACGCCCTTCGGTATTCACCATAAAGCGCACATAGCTCAGATAACGCGCTTCCGTTGCCGCATCAAAGCCTAAGAAGGTCACGCGGCGCTCGTCAATGGACTGCTGATCTTTGAGATTCGTCCAGGAGACGTGCAGGGCGTGATACATCTCCATAATGTCGATCACGATGCGACAGGTTTCTTCTTTCAGCTCGCCAAATTCGCGGTCGAGTTCACGCATCTGCAAACCAAAGCCGCGTTCGACAATGGTCTGCAGGCGGCTGTAGCGCGCAGCGTTATCGGGATCAAGCATAGTCATCATCTTGTACTGGTTAGACAAAATCAGACGTTGAGCATGGGTCATTTCCATCTTTCGACTCCTGTAGCGCATTGCACTTAAAAAAAAGACACGGTAACGGATTGTTACTGTGCCTTCTTTTCATCGTCGTTTCGATGATCAATCACAAGTCATCGAGGAATGTTTTATCCAGCTGCTTAAAAGCGCGCTTTAACGTGTCCGCCAGCGCCTGGTAATCCGGCTTGCCTTCCACCGGGGCGAGCGCCTGCCCGGCCTCCTCCAGTTTTCCGCGGACTTCATAAAACCAGTGTAAAATAGAAGGTGGCAGTGGGGTGACAGAACGTTTTCCTAACCACCACAGGCCCTGCATTGGCAGGCTTAGCGCGAAGAGCGCCGTTGCGACAGCAGGACCAAGCTGTCCACCCAGCGCAATCTGCCAGCACAGCGTAAAGACAGCGACGGGTGGCATAAAGCGAATCGCATGGCGCGTGGCGCGGATAGTGCGATTCTCAATGAACATGGGCGCAAGGCGCTTTTCCATTGGCCACGTCTTTGCGTAATGCTGTCCCCGACGAAACAGACTGAAGAAATTTACGGACGGGTTCTCTGGTGTCGACATGGCTGTACCTCAACTTCACATATAAAAATTAAAATTTTCGTGCAAAACCACAACAAGCTATGACAACGTTCAAAATATTTTGTCATCTCTACCCCGTATCGGGTATCCTGTGCCAGCCTGATAGGGCCATAGACGAGAATCATTAACTCGTCAAATTATTGCACATTATGCCATTGGCTGAAAATTGTGCAAAATGGCATAAAATCATAGTTATTTCTTCCATCATGCCACAATGTTCGTTTGGCATGATGTTAATCATAAATGTCTGAGTCATCATGCGTTACGCTGTTAGACTCACTGACGTTTTTTTAGCCACGTATCAATAATAGGTACTTCCATGTCGAGTAAGTTAGTACTGGTTCTGAACTGCGGTAGCTCCTCACTGAAATTCGCCATCATCGATGCGCTCAACGGTGACGAATACCTCTCTGGTTTGGCCGAATGTTTCCATCTGCCTGAAGCACGTATCAAGTGGAAGATGGACGGCAGCAAACAAGAAGCGGCTTTAGGTGCAGGCGCCGCTCACAGTGAAGCGCTGAACTTTATCGTTAACACTATTCTGGCACAAAAACCAGAACTGTCTGCTCAGCTGACTGCGATTGGTCACCGTATCGTCCACGGCGGCGAAAAATACACCAGCTCCGTCGTGATCGACGAATCTGTTATTCAGGGCATCAAAGACTCTGCCTCTTTTGCACCGCTGCACAACCCGGCGCACCTGATCGGTATCGCTGAAGCGCTGAAATCCTTCCCGAATCTGAAAGACAAAAACGTGGCCGTCTTCGACACTGCGTTCCATCAGACCATGCCGGAAGAGTCTTACCTCTATGCCCTGCCTTACAGCCTGTACAAAGAACACGGCGTACGTCGTTATGGCGCACACGGCACCAGCCACTTCTATGTGACTCAGGAAGCCGCAAAAGTACTGAACAAGCCGGTTGAAGAACTGAACATCATCACCTGCCACCTGGGCAACGGTGGTTCTGTTTCTGCTATCCGCAACGGTAAATGTGTTGATACCTCCATGGGTCTGACCCCGCTGGAAGGTCTGGTGATGGGGACTCGTTCCGGTGACATCGACCCGGCGATCATCTTCCACCTGCACGACACCCTGGGCATGAGCGTTGACCAGATCAACAAAATGCTGACTAAAGAGTCTGGCCTGCTGGGTCTGACCGAAGTCACCAGCGACTGCCGTTACGTTGAAGACAACTACGCAGAGAAAGAAGACGCTAAACGTGCAATGGACGTTTACTGCCACCGTCTGGCGAAATACATCGGCTCTTACACTGCGCTGATGGACGGTCGTCTGGACGCGGTAGTCTTCACCGGTGGTATCGGTGAGAACGCGGCAATGGTGCGTGAACTGTCCCTGGGCAAACTGGGCGTTCTGGGCTTCGACGTTGATCACGAGCGTAACCTGGCTGCCCGCTTCGGCAAGTCTGGCTTCATCAACAAAGAAGGCACCCGCCCTGCTCTCGTTATCCCAACTAACGAAGAACTGGTCATCGCGCAAGACGCGCACCGCCTGACTGCCTGATTCCACACCGCCAGCAATGCTGGCGGTGCTGTTTTGTAACCCGCCACATTCAGGCGGTAACGAAAGAGGATAAACCGTGTCCCGTACTATTATGCTGATCCCTACCGGAACCAGCGTCGGCCTGACCAGCGTCAGCCTTGGCGTGATCCGTGCTATGGAACGCAAAGGCGTTCGTCTGAGCGTCTTTAAGCCAATCGCCCAGCCACGCGCCGGTGGCGATGCGCCAGACCAGACCACCACCATCGTTCGTAAGAACTCCAATCTGCCAGCGGCTGAACCGCTGAAGATGAACCACGTTGAATCTCTGCTGTCCAGCAACCAGAAAGACGTGCTGATGGAAGAGATCATCGCCAACTACCACGCCAATACAAAAGACGCGGAAGTGGTGCTGGTTGAAGGCCTGGTTCCAACCCGCAAACACCAGTTTGCTCAGTCTCTGAACTTCGAAATCGCGAAAACCCTGAACGCAGAGATCGTTTTCGTGATGTCTCAGGGCACAGATACCCCAGAGCAGCTGAACGAGCGTATCGAACTGACGCGCAGCAGCTTCGGCGGTGCGAAAAATACCAACATCACCGGCGTGATCGTCAACAAACTGAACGCGCCAGTGGATGAGCAGGGCCGTACGCGTCCTGACCTGTCTGAGATCTTTGACGACTCTTCCAAAGCGAAAGTCATCAAAGTTGACCCGGCGAAACTGCAGGAATCCAGCCCGCTGCCAGTACTGGGCGCGGTGCCATGGAGCTTCGATCTGATTGCCACCCGTGCAATCGATATGGCGCGTCACCTGAACGCCACCATCGTTAACGAAGGCGACATCAACACCCGTCGCGTGAAGTCCGTGACCTTCTGTGCACGCAGCATTCCGCACATGCTGGAACACTTCCGCGCAGGCTCCCTGCTGGTGACCTCCGCAGACCGTCCTGACGTGCTGGTTGCAGCGTGTCTGGCCGCGATGAATGGCGTGGAAATCGGCGCTATTCTGCTGACCGGCGCTTACGAGATGGACCCACGCGTCAGCAAACTGTGCGAGCGCGCGTTCGCGACCGGCCTGCCGGTCTTCATGGTGAACACCAACACCTGGCAGACCTCCCTGAGCCTGCAGAGCTTCAACCTGGAAGTGCCGGTTGATGACCATGAGCGTATTGAGAAAGTTCAGGAATACGTTGCGGGCTACATCAACGCAGACTGGATCGAATCCCTGACGGCGACCTCCGAGCGCAGCCGCCGTCTGTCTCCTCCTGCATTCCGTTACCAGCTGACCGAGCTGGCGCGTAAAGCAGGCAAACGCGTTGTGCTGCCAGAAGGCGACGAACCGCGTACTGTGAAAGCGGCAGCTATCTGTGCAGAGCGCGGCATCGCGACCTGTGTGCTGCTGGGTAACCCGGATGAGATCAACCGCGTGGCGGCGTCTCAGGGCGTTGAGCTGGGTGCTGGCATCGAAATCGTTGACCCGGAAGTGGTTCGCGAAAGCTACGTTGCCCGTCTGGTTGAGCTGCGTAAGAGCAAGGGCATGACCGAAGCCGTTGCGCGCGAACAGCTGGAAGACAATGTGGTGCTGGGTACGCTGATGCTGGAGCAGGACGAAGTTGACGGTCTGGTTTCCGGTGCGGTTCACACCACCGCAAACACCATTCGTCCACCGCTGCAGCTGATCAAAACGGCACCGGGCAGCTCCCTGGTCTCTTCCGTATTCTTCATGCTGCTGCCGGAACAGGTTTACGTTTACGGCGACTGCGCGATCAACCCGGATCCAACGGCAGAGCAGCTGGCAGAAATCGCAATTCAGTCCGCGGACTCCGCGATTGCCTTCGGTATCGAACCTCGCGTGGCGATGCTCTCTTACTCCACCGGTACCTCTGGTGCAGGTAGCGACGTAGAGAAAGTGCGTGAAGCGACCCGTCTGGCGCAGGAAAAACGTCCTGACCTGATGATCGATGGCCCGCTGCAGTACGATGCCGCCGTTATGGCTGACGTTGCGAAATCCAAAGCACCGAACTCTCCGGTTGCCGGTCGCGCTACCGTGTTCATCTTCCCGGATCTGAACACCGGTAACACCACCTACAAAGCGGTACAGCGTTCTGCAGACCTGATCTCCATCGGGCCGATGCTGCAGGGTATGCGCAAACCTGTGAACGACCTGTCTCGTGGCGCGCTGGTTGACGATATCGTCTACACCATCGCGCTGACGGCGATCCAGTCTTCACAGCAGCAGTAAGCCAAAAAGCCCGGTGGCGCTGACGCTTACCGGGCCTACGGTTTTGTAGGCCGGATAAGCGGAGCGCCACCGGGCAACAAAAAGGCGACCACAAAGGGTCGCCTTTTTTATTACAGCAGCTCTCTCGCCGCCGACACTATGTCATGTGCCGTCAGGCCGTACTCCTTCTGCAGGAACTCCTGCGTCCCCACCTGGCCGTAACGCTCTTTTACCCCCACCCGCCGCATCGGCACCGGACAAGTTTCCACCAGTACTTCCGCCACCGCCGAACCCAGCCCGTTGTGAATGCTGTGATTTTCACAGGTCACAATCCGTCCGGTTTTCTCGGCGTAGTTTTTCACCAGCATCCGGTCGATGGGCTTCAGGGTAAACATGTCGATGACCGCCGCACTGACCCCCTCCTGCTCCAGCTGATGCGCCGCCTCAAGCGCTTCCGCCACCATAATGCCGTTGGCAATAAGCGTAATATCACTCCCCTCGCGCAGCACGTTGCCTTTGCCAATGGTGAAGGTTGAGCCCGGCGCATAAACGCTCGGCGCCTGCTTACGGATGGTACGCACCCAGTAGAACCCTTCCAGGTCAATCAGCTGGCGCAGGACGTCTTCAAACATCACCGCGTCAGTCACCTCCAGCACCACCGAATGCGCCAGACCGCGCACGATCCCCATGTCCTCAAACGACATATGGGTCCCGCCGTTGTGACAGGCGGTTACCCCCGCATCCGAGGCAATCACCTTCACGTTGTTGCGCTGGTAGTCGAGAGACATAAATAGCTGGTCGAAGCAGCGACGGCTGGCAAAGGCGGTGAAGGTGTGAACAAACGGCTTACGTCCGGTAAGCGCCAGCCCCGCCGCGGTGCCAATCACGTTGGCCTCCATAATGCCGCAGTTAATCACGTGCTGCGGATAATCGCGCGCTACGCCATCCATCGCCATTGAGCTCATCAGGTCCGCTTCCAGCGCGATAATCTCACTGCCAGCCTCAATCTGTTTTGCCACAAAGCCCGCGTAAACCTTGCGCATCTCAACGGCATCTTTCTGTCGTGGCGGTGCAACCTTAATCATGTGAAGCCTCCAGTTGGCGAATCGTCTCGTTGAGGGCCGCTTTGCTCTCTGCGGTCAAGCGCAGGTGGTGCGAGTTGCTAAGCTGCTCCAGATATGGCACCCCCTGCCCCTTAATGCTGTCGAGGATCACCACCCGCGGGCGCGCATCCGCGGCAGGCACACGGGACGTCACCTCCAGCAGCCCAGGGATATCGTCACCTTTCACCGTCACCACGTCGAAACCAAAGGCGCGGAATTTCCCCGCCAGATCGAAGGCGCTGATGATGTCATCCAGTTCGCCATCCAGCTGCTGCTTATTCCAGTCGACGAACACCGTCAGGTTATTCAGGCGATGGTGGGCAATAAACTGGAAGGCTTCCCAGCACTGCCCCTCGTTCAGCTCACCGTCACCGACGATGCAAAAGACCCGGTTCGGCCTGCCTGCCAGCTTGTGCGACAGCGCCATGCCGCCGGCGATGGAGATCCCCTGCCCCAGCGAGCCGGTCGTGGCATCCACGCCGCGCGTTTTCAGCCGGTCCGGGTGGCTGGGCAGCCGCGTACCGTTCTGGTTCAGGGTGCTCAGTTCCTCAATCGGGAAATAGCCCTTAAGCGCCAGCGTGCTGTAGAGCGCCGGGCCCGCATGGCCTTTCGACAGGACAAAATAGTCTCGCTCAGGCCAGTCCGGATCTGCCGGGTCAATCTTCATCACCGCGCCGTACAGCACGGCGAGCGTTTCAACCACCGACATACTGCCGCCGTAGTGGCCAAACCCCAGCTGCGTCAGCGATTTCAGGGTCTCAAGACGAATGTAACGCGCGAGTTCAGTTATCTCTTTCTCATTCATGATTTGGCTCCGCTGTTTTCCTGCGCGTTACCACCCGCAGGTTTGTTTTTCGCGAACACGTTGTACACCACCAGCAGCGCGAACAGCGCCACAACCAGCCCGGTAATGGCAAGCGGTGACAGGAAGCGCGCCAGGTTGCCGAGCACAATCCCGACAGCGCCGAAATCCGCGTCCGAGAAGGTGGTGTTGGCAAAGCCAATGGCGCCCAGTACCGGCAGCAGCAGGACCGGCAGGAAGGTGATCAGCAGACCGTTGGCAAAGGCGCCAATCATGGCCCCGCGACGTCCACCGGTGGCGTTACCGAACACGCCTGCCGTTGCGCCAGTGAAGAAGTGCGGCACCACGCCCGGGAGGATCAGCACCCAGCTGAACTGCCCGCAGATGAACAGCCCAACAATTCCCCCGAGGAAGCTGAACAGGAAGCCAATCAGCACCGCGTTTGGCGCATACGGATAGACCACCGGGCAGTCCAGAGCCGGACGCGCATTGGGTACCAGCTTTTCCGAGAAGCCGGTGAAGGCCGGGACGATTTCCGCCAGAATCAGACGCACGCCCTGCAGGATGATGAACACGCCCGCCGCAAAGGTGATCGCCATAATGATGGCGTAAACGAGGTAGTTCTGACCGCCGCTGAAGGTGGCCTCGACGTACTCGCGTCCGGCGCTCACCGCCATGATCAGGTAGATAATCATCATGGTCAGGGAGATCGAAATGGAGCTGTCGCGCAGGAAGCTCAGGTTCTTCGGCAGGTTCATCTCTTCGGTTGAGCGCGAGCCTTTACCTACCTTGCTGCCAATCCAGCCGGAGAGCACGTAGCCCAGCGTGCCGAAGTGGCCGAAGGCAATCTCGTCGTTGCCGGTAATACGCTTCATATAGCGCTGCGCAATGGCCGGGAAGAAGGCCATAATCAGGCCAAGGATCAGCGAGCCGGTAAAGACCAACCCTACCCCCTCAAAACCCGCCACCGTCAGGATCACGCCAATCATGCACGCCATGTAGAAGGTGTGATGCCCGGTCAGGAAGATATACTTCAGGCGGGTAAAACGGGCGACGATAATATTTGCCACCATCCCGAAGGCCATAATCAACGCGGTTGAGGCGCCGTATTTCTCCAGCGCAATGGACACAATCGCTTCATTATTTGGAATAATTCCCTGGATATTAAAGGCGTGTTCAAACATGCCGCCTAAAGGATTTAACGACCCAACCAGTACCGTGGCGCCGCCGCCCAAAACAATAAAGCCAAGAATGGTTTTAATGGTCCCTTTCACCACATCAGAAAAGGCTTTTTTCTGCGCGACCAGACCAATTAATGCAATTAACCCCACCAGCACCGAAGGGACTTTTAATATATCAACAACGAAATTCAGCGTTTCAAGGATAAACATATCCACCTCGCCTTATCAGGTTTAACGTTTGTCGAACCAGCTGCGCAGTTGCGCTTCCAGTTCATTGATATCAATGATGTTGTTGATCACCACCAGCTGGCCTTCCGGCACGCTGGCGCTGGCCGCAATGTCTTTTGCCATCACGAACAGATCGGCCGCGCCCGGCGTGGCCGAGGAGAGATCGGAGTGTTCAACGTCAGCCTCAATCTCCAGTTTTTTGAGCACCTTTTTAATGTTCATTTCAACCATAAAACTGCTGCCCAGGCCGGAACCGCAAATAGCCATGATTTTCATTGTTGTCCCCTTATTTTGAGTAGAGTACGCCCCACCACGCTGACGCGTAATGTTGTGAAAAAGCGGATTAAAAAAGTAAATCAGAAGCGGTTAATAATCGTTTTTATCTCCTCCAGCGTATTCGCCTGATGCAGTTCGGCCATATCGGCCTCGCTGGAAAATAACTCAGCCAGCGCCGAGATCATCTCGATATGGCTATTTTTGTCAGGTGCCGCGAGCATAATAATCACATCCACAGGGTCGAACTCACCGGCACCAAAAGAGACGCCCTGCCTGAGTTTTAATAATGACAATCCCAGTCCTTTGGCGCCTTCCTCCGGCCGCGCATGCGGCATAGCCAGCCCTGGTGCCAGCACATAATAAGGTCCTAACGTATGATGTTGCTCAATGATTGCCGTCACGTATTCTGGCGCTATCGTCTTAAGCTCCAGCAGCGGTTTCGCGCAGATCTCAAGGGCCTGCGGCCAGCTTTCAACGCTGTCCTGCAGCGTGATGGTTGTATCATATATCCATTTTTTCAGCACTTTTCACTCCTGCCAGACTGCAAAAGATGAGCAAACTTTATTCAACACATCCATTATTAACCGTGATGATTATCACAAAGATAGCGCTACCAAGATCTAACATTCAGAAGTGTGATAGCGCTATCAAATTAGCATCCTGGCGTGAAATCACAGCAAAAAAAGGGATTTAAGGCGTATACTGCGTGTCACGTGAAATGAAGGAAAACGAACGCGTCTGGTCAGCAGGAAGGTGTATGTCTCTAACCCGAAAACGGCGCAGTACTGGTAAAGTGACACTCGCCGATGTCGCACAGCTTGCCGGTGTGGGCACGATGACCGTGTCCCGTGCACTCCGCACACCTGAACAGGTTTCCGATAAACTACGAGAAAAAATTGAAGCCGCGGTGCAGGAGCTGGGTTATATGCCCAATCTTGCCGCCAGCGCGCTGGCCTCGGCCTCCTCATGGACCATAGCCATGGTGGTGCCTAACCTCTCCGAAGCAGGCTGCTCGGAGATGTTCGCCGGGCTACAGCATGTGCTGCAGCCCGCCGGATATCAAATCATGCTGGCTGAATCCCAGCACCGCCTTGAGCAGGAAGAGAAGTTGCTGGAGACGCTGCTGGCGTCAAATATCGCCGCCGCTATCCTGCTCAGCGTTGAACATTCCGACACCGTTCGTCACTGGCTGAAGAATGCCTCCATTCCGGTGATGGAGATGGGAGCCATGCGCGCCGACCCGATCGATATGAACATCGGGATTGATAACGTGGCGGCCATGTATGAACTCACGGAAATGGTCATTAAGCGCGGCTATCAGAATATTGGCCTGCTGTGCGCCAACCAGGAACAGTGGATTTTCCAGCAGCATCTGCAGGGCTGGTACAAAGCCATGCTGCGCCACCACATGTCGCCAAACCGGGTGATTAACGCGGCCATGCCGCCGAGTTTCTCGACCGGTGCGGCGCAACTGCCTGAATTCCTGCTGGCCTGGCCGGAGCTGGATGCGCTGGTGTGCGTTTCTGACGAACTGGCCTGCGGGGCGCTGTACGAATGCCAGCGCAGGCGCATCAAGGTACCGGACGATCTGGCGATAGTGGGTTTTGGGGATAGCGACGTCAGCCGGGTCTGTCAGCCGCCGCTGACCACCATGGTGGTACCGCATCGTAAGATCGGGATTGAAGCCGGAAAAGCGTTACTGGAGCGTCTGAATGGCGGAGACTGGCGCGACCAAAAACCCATCGCGTCCAGTCTGTGTCTGAGGGAGAGTTGCTAGCGCTTACTCGGCCTCTTCCTCTTTCTCGGATTTGGTCGATTCGTTATTGGCGTTACGGCTCATCCAGAGCGCCAGCGCTTTTAACGAATCCGGCGTAAACTCGTCGCAACGCGCAGTAATCTCTTCCGGCGTCATCCAGTTTACTTCGCTGACTTCTTCTTCCTGCAGGGCGAACGGGCCATGAGAAACGCAGCTGAACAGCCCGCCCCAGACGCGGCAATGCTCATCCTCGAAGTAGAACTGCCCATGTTCGGCAAACGGCACACCGGCAATACCTAGCTCTTCTTCCGCTTCACGACGCGCGGAATCCAGCAGCACCTCATCCGCCTGGACAACGCCGCCTGCAGTGGCATCCAGCATACCCGGGAGAAAATCTTTGGTGTCCGTGCGGCGCTGAACCAGAATTTTACCCATACCGTCATGGACAACGATATATGTCGCACGGTGACGCAGGCGCTCCGCACGCATTTGTTCGCGGCTGGCCTGCGCGATCACTTCATTCTCTTCGTTGACAATGTCAACCCACTCTGTACTTGCCAAATGACTCTGCTCCACCATCGGGAAACCTTCTCGTCTAAGCGCTCTGTCGGCGCGTTTGCAGTTGAGGTGTAACTTACGGATTAATCGTTACCTGCGCAATAACTTGCTGATCATTAAGTGCGATAACGCTCAGGGTATTACCCTCCAGCATGCCATAACTCGCAGGATATCCACCTTTCGGTATGCTGACCGACCCCGGATTAAAGTGATAAGTATCACCGCGTTTTTCAGCGACCGGAATATGAGTATGACCGTAAACCAGGACATCGCCAGCCGCGAGCGCCGGGAGATTATCCGGGCCAAAAAGATGGCCATGCGTCAGGAACAGTCGGCTGTGTTCCAGCAGCACCTGCTGCCACGGCGCGGTGAGGGGAAAATGCAGCAGCATCTGGTCCACTTCGCTGTCGCAGTTGCCGCGAACGGCGATAATGCGCGAGGCATATGCGTTCAGTTTTTCAGCCACCTGCGCAGGGGCGTAGCCTTCCGGCAGCGCATTGCGCGGGCCGTGATTAAGCACATCGCCCAGAATGATCAGCCACTGCGCGCCGCTTTGAGCAAACAGGGAGAGGACACGCTCGGTCGCGGGCAGCGATCCATGGATATCCGACGCAAACATCAGTTTCATCAGTCACTCCTCGGGAAAACAGACTGCCCCATCATACCTGAAGCGTCAGGGCTTATCAGCCCGCATGCTTAGCGGAGAGTGCCACATAGCGCTGCACGGAGGATCGCTGCCACTGAAACGCGGCATAATCGACCAGCAGCTGCGGTACCGCATCACCGTTGAGGATCAAACGATTTAGCATTAACGCCAGATCGGCGTCAGCAATACACCACTCACCGAACAGGTTCGGGTTGCCATGAGCGAGCAGTAAGGTGGCGGTATCAATCAGTTTTTGGGCGCTTTCCTGGCCTTCTGCGCTCAGGGAGGGCTTTTTTACCCCGGCAAACACGACATCCGTCGGGCGTTCCACGCGAATCGGCACCAGATCGCTGCGCAGCCACGCCTGAATCTGCCGCGCCCGGGCGCGCTTTTGCAGATCGTGAGGATAGATCCGCTCCCACTCTGGCGGCGAAAACCGATCTTCCAGATATTCATCGATCGCCGACGATTCGCTCAGGGCAAAACCCTCTATTTCCAGCACCGGCACGCGTCGAGTCAGGTCGTATCCCTGCCACTGCGGTTTAAGATGTTCACCACCGTCAAGATCAACGGTCTTCAGCGTAAAAGTGAGTCCTTTTTCGGCCAGCGCAACGTATACGCTCATGACATAGGGAGAAAAGAAATTCGCATCGGACCACAACGTGATTACGGGCTGGTTCATAACATCCTCATTGGCTGATCGGGTTTTGACTCAACATATAATCTCTTTGCCTCGCTGTCACTTGATGAAAACTCACGATTTACAACAACCACCTATACTCATTTGATATGGCACCACTCTTCGCATGGACAGGAGTTGAGAATGATCGACCTTTATTATGCCCCTACCCCAAACGGCCACAAGATCACCCTTTTTCTCGAGGAGGCCGAACTGGATTACAGGATCATTCGCGTGGATATCAGCAAAGGCGATCAGTTCAGCCCTCTCTTTCTGGCTATTTCGCCGAACAATAAAATTCCGGCCATTATTGATAACCAGCCGACGGACGGGGGCAGGCCGTTGAGCCTGTTTGAATCCGGTGAAATTCTGCTCTACCTGGCGGAGAAAACCGGCAAGCTGCTGAGCGGGGAGTTACGCGAGCGTCATCACACCCTGCAGTGGCTCTTCTGGCAAGCCAGCGGGCTGGGGCCCATGCTTGGGCAAAATCACCATTTTACCGCCTACGCCCCGCAGCCCATTCCTTATGCGATAGAGCGCTATCAGGTTGAAACTCAGCGGCTCTATGGCGTTCTGAACCGTCGGCTGGAGAAGACGCCGTGGCTCGGGGGCGATCATTACAGTATTGCCGACATTGCCTGCTGGCCGTGGGTGAATACCCATGAAAAACACCGGATTGACTTAGGCGCATACCCGGCAGTAAACAACTGGTTCGAGCGCATCCGTACCCGCCCGGCGACCGAACGCGCGATGCAAAAAATCCAGCAAATTTAACCCGGTATGAGGCTGGGTGCCTGTGAGCCTCTCATGTATGATGAGCGGGAAATACTGACACGGAGAAGACCTGCAATGTCACAGCCAGACGCCATTATTCGTATAAAAAATTTACGCTTGCGTACCTTCATCGGTATCAAAGAGGAAGAGATCGCCAACCGTCAGGATATTGTCATTAACGTGGTGATTCACTATCCCGCAGACAAAGCGCGGGCCAGTGAAGACATCAATGACGCGCTGAACTACCGCACCATCACCAAAAATATCATCCAGTACGTGGAGAATAACCGCTTCTCTCTGCTGGAAAAATTAACTCAGGATGTGCTCGATATCGCACGCGAACATCACTGGGTCACTTATGCTGAAGTTGAGATCGATAAACTTCACGCCCTGCGTTACGCCGACTCCGTCTCTATGACGCTAAGCTGGAAACGCCAGGCGTAAACCTGGAGGTTGTATGAAGATTTTGCTGACCGGCGGTACAGGCCTCATTGGTCGTCACCTTATTGCGCGTCTGCAGGCCTTGCATCACGACATTACCGTGGTCACGCGCAGCCCTGAGAAGGCACGCCAGGTGCTGGGGGCAGGTGTCGACATCTGGAAAAATCTCGCCGATCAGCAAAATCTCGACGGCTTCGACGCCGTCATTAACCTCGCGGGTGAACCCATCGCCGATAAGCGCTGGACGGAAGAGCAAAAACAGCTGTTGTGCAGCAGCCGGTGGAACATCACCGAAAAGCTGGTCGAGCTTATCCGCAACAGCCACACCCCGCCTTCGGTGCTGATTTCAGGCTCCGCTGTGGGCTACTACGGCGATCTCGGCGAGGTGGTGGTCACCGAGGAAGAGCCGCCCCATAACGAGTTCACCCATAAACTCTGCGCCCAGTGGGAGCGTATTGCCTGCGCGGCGCAGAGCGATCGGACCCGCGTCTGCCTGCTGCGGACCGGCGTTGTCCTGGCACCGAAAGGCGGCATTCTGGCGAAAATGCTTCCCCCTTTCCGGCTTGGACTTGGCGGGCCCATCGGTAATGGGCGTCAGTATCTGGCCTGGATCCATATCGACGATATGGTCAACGGTATTCTCTGGCTGCTGGATAACGATCTGCGCGGGCCGTTTAACATGGTTGCGCCGTATCCGGTGCGTAATGAGCAGTTTGCCCATGCGCTGGGACATGCCCTGCACCGTCCGGCGATTTTGCGGGTGCCCGCTACGGTGATCCGCCTGATGATGGGTGAAGCCGCGGTGCTGGTATTAGGCGGGCAACGGGCGCTGCCCAAACGGCTGGAAGCGGCCGGTTTCGCGTTCCGCTGGTATGACCTTGAGGAAGCGCTGGGGGATGTGGTGCGGTGAATATGCTACAGTCGTACGCCATGTTCCGATGAAATGGCGTAACAATGGCAACCCTCACTACCCCCCGGCTTCATCTCACTCCCTTCAAACCCACTGACTGGGCCTTCTTTCGCTCGCTGCGCGAAGATCGCAGCATCATGCGCTATATGGCCGCCATCGCCCCGGAAAAAGAGACCCGACGCGTGTTTGCCGCGCGGCTTACGGCTGCACATGTTTTTGTGATCCGCTTTCGTAATGATGACACCCCCCTTGGTGACATCGGCCTGCAAATCAGCCCTGAGAATCATGAAGAGGCCGATATCGGCTATACGGTCGTGCCTGCCGTACAGGGAAAAGGCATCGCCAGCGAGGCGCTGCGCGCGGTGTGTGAATACGCCTTTAACCAGACCGGCGTGAAGGCGATTAACGCCTACGTGCTGGCGGACAACGGCGGGTCGGTGCGGGTGCTGGAGAAAGCCGGATTTGTGCGTACCCAGGTGCTGGAAAAGGCGTATGAGATTGACGGCGTGCGCTATGACGACTGGGTATATCGGCTGGAGTGCGGTGCGCTCTGAATGCCGGGCGGCACGGCGTTTGCCCGGCCTACGGTTTGTGTAGGCCCGGTAAGCGAAGCGCCACCGGGCGATTGAGCTGCACCGCGGTCCTCTCCCACAGGGAGAGGGAGAAAGGCAAAACCTACTTCAAAGAACCCTTCAGGAACTGCTGCAAACGCGGGCTTTGCGGGTTCGCCAGCACCTCATCCGGGTGCCCCTGCTCTTCAATTTTCCCCTGATGCAGGAAAATCACGTGGTTCGAGACGTTACGGGCGAAGCCCATCTCGTGCGTCACCACCACCATCGTTTTGCCCTCTTCGGCCAGCTTCTGCATGATGCGCAGCACTTCGCCAACGAGTTCCGGGTCCAGCGCTGAGGTCGGTTCGTCAAACAGCAGTACCTCAGGTTCCATTGCCAGGGCGCGGGCGATAGAGACGCGCTGCTGCTGACCGCCGGAGAGGTGCACCGGGTATTTCATCTGCTGGCGCTCGTCGATCCCCACCTTTGCAAGGTATTTCACCGCCCGCTCGCGGGCTTCATGCTTGCTCAGCCCCAGCACCTGCACCGGCGCTTCCATCACGTTCTCCAGCACCGTCATATGGCTCCAGAGGTTAAAGTGCTGGAACACCATCGTCAGACGCGTACGCAGCAGGCGCAGCTGGTTCTTGTCGGCCACCTTCAGCTGGCCGTCTTTGTCACGCACCAGGTTAATATTCTGCCCGCTCACCACAATTGAGCCTTCGCTCGGCTTTTCGAGGAAGTTGATGCAGCGCAGGAAGGTACTTTTACCCGAGCCGGATGAGCCGATAATACTGATCACGTCGCCCGCATTCGCCTGCAGCGACACCCCTTTCAGCACTTCATGTTCGCCGTAGCGTTTGTGCAAATCAATTACGTTTAATTTGTTCTCAGCCATCATCTTTCTCAGTGCGTCGAAGAAGGTTTTATATGCTGCAACCAGCGTTTTTCAGCCTTACGGAACAGGCTAATCAATACATAAGAGATAATTAAATAGAGCACCGCCGCAATGCCAAATGCGGTAAACGGCTGATAGGTCGCGGAGTTAATATCGCGCGCAATTTTGAGCAGGTCCGGTACCGTCGCGGTAAAGGCGAGCGCGGTGGAGTGCAGCATCAAAATCACTTCGTTACTGTATGCCGGTAACGCGATACGCAGCGCCGACGGCAGGATAATGCAACGGTAGAGTTTCACAGAAGAAAAACCGTACGCACGCGCCGCTTCAATTTCACCGTAAGGGACGGAGCGAATAGCCCCCGCGAAAATCTCGGTGGTATAGGCGCAGGTGTTGAGCGTCAAGGCCAGTACCGTACAGTTCAGACCGCTACGGAAGAACGCGTTCAGCATCTCAGTGCCTTTGACGATCTCAAGCGTATACATCCCCGAATAGAAGACCAGCAGCTGCACGTACAGCGGCGTACCGCGAAACACATAGGTAAACAGCCAGATTGGGAACTGGATAAATTTATTGTTCGACACGCGGCCAATGGCAAGAAACACCGCCAGAATACCGCCCATCACCACCGAGGAGATCAGCAGCCAGAGCGTGATCGCCACGCCGGTAAAGCGGTAACCATCTGTCCACAGCAGCGATTTCCAGTATTCCTGAATAATCTCAATCACAGGTCAGCCCTCTTCACACCCACGGAATAGCGACGCTCAAGCAGAAGCAGCACCCCGTTGGAGACAGTCGTAAAGACCAGATAGATAACGCCACAGACCACCGCAAAGTAGAACGGCTCCCAGGTGCTTTTGCCTGCCAGCTGCGTGGCTTTCACCACGTCTTCCAGGCCCAGCAGCGAGACCAGCGCGGTGGCTTTGAGGATGACCTGCCAGTTATTACCGATGCCAGGCAGCGCATAGCGCATCATGGCGGGGAACATAATCCGACGAAACGTTTGTGAAGAGGTAAAACCAAATGCGGTTGCCGCCTCAATGTGACCTTTCGGCACGGCCATGTAAGCCCCGCGGAAAGTTTCAGTGAAGTAGGCACCGTAGATAAAACCGAGGGTAATAATACCGGCCACCATCGGGTCGATATCAATTTGTCCCATGCCCATCGCGTCTGTTATGCCGTTAAGCGCAATCTGCAGACCGTAAAAGATCAGCAGCATCAGCACCAGATCGGGAACGCCGCGAATGAGCGTGGTGTAGCCTTCAAAGATCAGCGCCAGCGGTTTGTTAGCCGAAAGCTTCGCCCCTGCGCCTGCCAGACCTATCAGCACCGCCAGCACCACGGAGCTGATAGCCAGCTCAAGGGTGACAAGCGCGCCCTGTAAAATAACGCCAGAAAATCCGTACAGCATACCGCGAGCCCTGTCGTATCGTGAGTGGTGGAACCGTGTCTTTTCCCCTCCCTCAGCGGGAGGGGCCGCACGTTATATGACGGGGCGATTAGCCGCCGTAAACATTAAAATCGAAGTATTTTTTCGCCAGTTTGTCGTACGTTCCGTCCGCGCGCATTTCAGCAAACGCCTTGTTCAGGGCTTCACGCAATTCGTTGTCTTCCTTGCGCAGGCCCATACCGGTCCCTACACCAAACAACTTCACATCCTTAATGGACGGGCCGCCAAACTTGTAATCTTTACCCACCGGCGTTTTCAGGAAGCCTTCGCTCGCGGCGACTTCATCCTGGAAAGCGGCATCAATTCGGCCTGCCGTCAGGTCAGCGTAGATATTTTCCTGGCCCTGATAGGAGACGATTTCAATCCCCTTCGGCGCCCAGTGCTCGTTGCCGTAGGTTTCCTGCGTGGTGCCCTGCAGTACGCCGACGCGTTTGCCTTTCAGGGATTCCAGCGTTGGCTGAATGTCGGAAGCTTTAGCCACCACCAGACGAGAATCGGCCGCGTAGAGTTTGTCGGTAAAGGCAATCTCCTGCTGGCGTTTTTCGGTAATGGAGAGCGAGGACATAATCACGTCGATTTTTTTCGCTTTCAGAGACGGGATCAGCGCATCCAGCGGGTTCTCAACGTAGGTACACTGTGCTTTGATGCGTTTGCACAGCTCATTGGCCAGATCGATGTCAAAACCGACCAGTTCACCCTTTGAATTCTTTGATTCGAACGGTGCATAGGTTGGATCGGTACCAATCCGAATTTTCTGCGGAATGGCTGCGAATGCCGCGGTGGCGCTGGAAAAGGCCAGCACCAGAGATAATGACAACACGAGCTTTTTCATATTTATCCTCAACAAACTGTCTTCATACGGGATTTTTACGACGACGGGGTGGTGCTAATGTGCCATTAATCCCCTCAGTCAGGCAAAGATTAATGCCTTTTAGCCGGGAATTTTTGCATTTTAAATGCGTAAGTATGCACACAGCGATCCAATACAGTGCAACAAATGCACTGCATTGGGTCAATCCCACCCATAACGCACCTTTGCGGTGCGTTATCGTCAGGTCTTAGTCACCGTAGACGTTGAAGTCGAAGTATTTCTTCGCCAGTTTGTCGTAAGTACCGTCTTTACGCAGCTCAGCAAAAGCTTTGTCGAAGGCAGCTTTCAGCTCGGTATCATCCTTACGCAGGCCAATACCGGTGCCGTCACCAAAGTATTTTTTGTCTTTCACAGACGGGCCTGCAAAGGCGAACTCTTTACCCGCAGGCTGTTTCAGGAAGCCTTCGCTTGCCGCGACTTCATCCTGGAATGCCGCATCCAGACGGCCTGCCGCCAGATCAGAGTAAATCAGATCCTGGTTCTGATAAGCCACCACGTCAACGCCTTTCTCACGCCAGTTAGCATTGGCATAGCCTTCCTGCGTCGACCCCTGCAGCACACCCACATGCTTGCCTTTCAGCGAGTCGATGGTGGGCTGAATCGGGGAACCCTTAGGCGCAATCAGGCGAGAATCCGCGGCGTAGAGCTTGTCTGAGAAGGCAATCTCCTGCTGACGTTTTTCGGTGATGGAGAGAGAAGAGATAATGGCGTCGATTTTCTTGGCTTTCAGCGACGGGATTAACGCGTCAAAGTCGCTGCCCACCCATGTGCATTTCACCGCAATGCGTTTGCACATTTCATTACCCAGATCGATATCAAACCCCACAAAATCGCCTTTCGCATCCTTGGAAGAGAATGGCGCGTAGGTTGCGTCTGTACCGATACGAACTGTCTGTGGAAGCGCTGCGTAGCTACCTGCTGCCGCACTTAACCCCACCAGCAAAGACAGAGCCAGAACCGTCTTCTTCATACATTTACCCTCAAGTACCGTGATTTTATTATGTATTGTGTTGTGTGTTGTGTTGCAGGCTTCATCTTGCAGGTCTTATGCCACATTGCCGTCTGGTTAAAACTTCGACGTTAAATATGTTAATAAAACGTTGCGATACTGCCTTAATGGTGAAAGATAGCAGGTCTGCCGAACGAACCGGAGAGAGAAAAAGGGAAAAAACGAATTAAATGTCGAGGATATGATCGCCGTTGCATAATTGCCCTGAAACAGGGCAACGTCTTTTTTCATGCACACTGTTTGTGCACAAATTCAGGCTCCCTGCCAGCGAGTGAAGAGATCGGCCGGCAGGTCAATGTCGAACTGATCGAGCACGCGGTTAACGGTCTGGTTAATCACGTCATCCAGCGAGGTCGGACGATGATAAAACGCCGGGACCGGGGGCATGATCACCGCGCCGAGTTCGGCGGCCTGGGTCATTAAACGCAAATGGCCCAGGTGCAGCGGCGTTTCCCGCACGCAGAGCACCAGAGGACGACGCTCCTTCAGCACCACATCCGCCGCGCGGGTGACCAGGGTGTCGGTATAGCTGTGCACAATGCCGGAGAGGGTTTTAATCGAACAGGGAAGGATAACCATGCCAGCCGTTTTAAACGAGCCGGAAGAGATACTGGCAGCGATATCCCGGGCATCGTGAACGACATCCGCCAGGGCCTGCACATCGCGCAGGGAGAGATCGGTCTCCAGAGAGAGGGTCTGTCGCGCCGCCTGGCTCATGACCAGATGGGTCTCGACGTCCGCCACGTCACGCAGAACCTGTAACAGACGTACGCCGTAAATCGCGCCACTGGCACCGCTGAGCCCAACAATGAGTCGTTTCATGATTTTCGCCCTTACTGATTTCAGGGCAGACTGTGCAGGATTTTGCGGGGAGTTGCAAGTGAGGGCGAACGCCCTCACCTGCCGAAGATTACCCTTCGTTGTGCATCTCTAAACTTTCGAGATCGTTTTGCAGCTGAACGGCTTTTGCGTCGTCATTGCGCAGCGAATCGAGATAGTCGAGGTACTGCTGGTCAACGTCTTTGGTGACATACACCCCGTTGAACACGGAGCATTCAAACTGCTGAATATCCGGGTTCTCGGCGCGCACCGCGTCGATGAGATCGTTCAGATCCTGGAAAATCAGGCCATCGGCACCGATGATCTGGCGAATTTCATCCACTTCGCGACCGTGAGCAATCAGCTCGTTGGCGGTTGGCATATCGATCCCGTACACGTTCGGGAAACGAATCTCTGGAGCCGCGGAAGCCAAATAGACTTTCTTCGCCCCGGCTTCGCGCGCCATTTCGATAATCTGCTCTGAGGTGGTGCCGCGCACGATGGAGTCATCCACCAGCAGCACGTTCTTGTCGCGGAACTCCGCACGGTTGGCGTTCAGCTTGCGGCGCACGGACTTACGGCGCAGCTGCTGGCCTGGCATGATAAAGGTACGGCCAACGTAGCGGTTCTTCACGAAGCCCTGACGGTATGGCTTATCGAGAATACGGGCGATTTCCAGCGCGATATCGCAGGAGGTTTCCGGGATAGGAATCACGACGTCGATATCGAGATCGTCCCACTCGCGGGCAATCTTCTCGCCAAGCTTGGTACCCATGTTCACGCGCGCGCTGTAGACGGAAATCTTGTCGATGAAGGAGTCCGGGCGGGCGAAGTAAACGTATTCAAACAGGCACGGGTTGCTGACCGGGTTATCGGCACACTGGCGGGTAAACAGCTGGCCTTTCTCGGTGATGTACACCGCTTCGCCCGGCGCCACGTCACGCAGGAACTCAAAGCCCAGAGTGTCCAGCGCCACGCTCTCAGAGGCAACCATATATTCGGTACGACCATCGCCGAGGTCGCGCTTGCCGAGCACCAGCGGACGAATGCCGTTTGGATCGCGGAAGGCCACCATACCGTGACCGATGATCATCGCCACGCAGGCGTAAGCACCGCGGATCTGGCGATTTGTCGCGGCAATCGCAGCAAAGATGTTGTCTGCTTCCAGCGGATAGTGGCGGAAGTTATCCAGCTCGCTGGCGAACACATTGAGCAGGATTTCAGAATCAGAGGTGGTGTTAATGTGGCGACGTTTCTCTTCGAACAGCTTTTTACGCAGCTCATGTGCGTTGGTCAGGTTACCGTTATGCGCCAGGGTAATGCCATACGGTGAGTTGACGTAGAAAGGCTGAGCCTCAGAGGCGCTGGAACTGCCAGCAGTAGGATAACGAACGTGACCGATCCCCATATTACCTTGCAGACGCTGCATATGGCGGGCTTCAAACACATCATTTACCAGGCCATTCGCCTTACGTAAACGGAAGCAGTTGTTTGCATCAATGGTGATGATACCCGCAGCATCCTGCCCACGGTGCTGAAGCACCGTTAACGCGTCATAAATCGACTGGTTTACCGGCATGAAACCGGCGATACCGACAATACCGCACATTCGTCTTTTCCTCGTTAAGCCACATCTCAGAACGGATTACGCTCTGGGCAAAAAACTCGACGAGCTTTGCAGATAGTCAAAGAACCATCTGATGATGAAGCTGAACTCCGGAATGAGCTGCGATTTCTGCCAGTCTTCACTTTTGGAGAACCCGGTGAAGGTATCCAGGAAGAACAGGATCGCGGCCACAATCAGCACGCCTCGTAATGCCCCGAAACAGATCCCGAGTACCCTGTCCGTTCCTGACAGACCGGTTTTCTCGACCAGCTGACCTATCACATAATTCACGATAGCGCCAACAATCAGCGTCGCGATAAACAGCACCGCGATGGCGATTCCATTTCGGACCAGTTCATCTTCAAAGCCCGTGAACCAGACAGACAGGTAAGTGTAGTAATGACTGGCGACAAAGAAAGCACAACCCCAGGTCACCAGCGATAACGCTTCACGAACAAAGCCACGGATCAGGCTAACCAGACAGGAAAAACCAATCACCGCAATGATGGCGTAATCAATCCAGACCATATATGTCCCACGATTTAACGCCCTGTCATCCAGTTCGGGGCGAATTCTAACAGAAAAAGAAAACGTTTGCGTAGGGATTTCCTTCCCGCGCGTAAATAAAAAAGGCGCTGAAAAAATGTTCAACGCCGTGGCCCTTTTGACGTTTCTTTGAACGTCTGCTCCCCCTCACCCCAGCCCTCTCCCTCAAGGGAGAGGGAGCAAACCATCCCCTCGCCCCTCTGGGGAGAGGGTTAGGGTGAGGGGAGAGATCTTATCAGTTCGCGCTGTAGCTCATCACGACGCCGCTCAGACCGGAGATCTGCTTCAGCTCGCCGAGCGAACCTTTCAGTTTGTCTTTAGACGCTTCTGGCCCCACGAGGATACGGGTAATTTTACCTTGCACCGGCGTGGAAGGTGAAGTGTAAACACGGTATCCCGCACTGCGCAATTTACCCACCACCTCATTGACCTTGTCCGCATTTTTCAGCGCGCCAAGCTGCACAACGTAAGCTTTACCCGTTGGGGCCGCCGCGTCCTGCTGAGCCGGTTTTGCTGGCGGAGGCGTCTCTGACGCCGCGGCAAGCTGTTCTGCCGTTTTATCCCGCTGCGGTTTCGGCTGTGGTTTATCGACCGGCTTCGGTTTTTCAACCGGTTTAGGCTGCTCTACCGGCACAGGATCGATATCGTTGTTGCTCGCGGCCGCCAGACGAGACGGATCGAGCGACGGTGCTGCGGCATCGCCCGCCCGTACCTCTTCAGCCGCACCTTCCGGTGGCTGAGCGGGAAGCGCCTGCGTCGCCGCGGGCAGCATATCCGGCTCATCCCGGTCGCCCGGTTTAGGGACCAGCGGAATAGCGGCAAACTCATCCTGGTAATGCTTTTTCTGCCCGTCGAGCAACCCCGGAAGAATAATCACCCCGAGCGCGACCAGCACAATGGTTCCTGTTAAACGGTTCTGAAACTTACTCGCCACCGGTTCTCCCCGCGTCCATCACTTCCATGACATGTGCCACCGTGTGGAATGAACCACACACCAGCACGGTATCTTCTGGTTTAGCATCCGCCATCGCGGCATGCCAGGCCTGCGCCACGCTAGTGTAGATTGCGCCTTTGCCGAGATGTTCCATCAGTTGCTCAGCCGTCGCGCCGCGTGGCCCCTCCAGAGGAGCACAATACCAGCTATCGACCACACTCTCCATGCAGGCCAGTGTCCCGCCGATATCTTTATCATGAAGCATACCGATAACCGCCAGCACGCGCCCGGTTTTTGGTAACGATTTGAGACGTCCCGCGAGATACGCCGCCGCATGCGGGTTGTGCGCCACATCCAGAATCAGGCGTGGTGACTCGCTGACAATCTGGAACCGCCCGGGCAGAATTGCCTGCTGTATACCGTCGCGGATCGCCTGCTCGCTCACCGCCAGCCCGCTGGCGCGAAGTGCTGCCAGAGCCGTTGCCGCGTTCGGTTGCGGTACCTGCGGCAGTGGCAGGTGCTCAAGCGTGCCCTGTGCATCGCTAAAGCGCCAGCCGTTGTCCTGAACTTCATACTGCCAGTCCACGCCGCGGCGCAGCAGACGCGCGCCCTTCTCGTTTGCGACATCCGCAATGGTGTGCGGCATATCCGGCTCGCCGACAACCGCCGGCTTATTCGCCCGGAAAATGCCAGCCTTCTCGCGGCCAATGCTTTCACGATCCGGCCCCAGCCAGTCGACATGGTCCAGCGCAATGCTGGTGACCACCGCCACATCCGCATCGACCATATTGGTGGCATCAAGACGTCCGCCGAGGCCGACCTCCAGGATCACCACATCCAGTTGAGCCTGTTTGAACAGCCACAGCGCCGACAGGGTGCCGTATTCAAAATAGGTTAATGAGATCTCACCGCGTGCGGCTTCAATTTCCGCGAACGACGCGGTATGCGCCGATTCCGGCAGTTCGCTGTTCTGCACGCGAACGCGCTCGGTGTAGCGTACCAGGTGTGGAGAGCTGTAAACGCCTACCCTGTAACCCGCAGCCATCAGGACAGATTCCAGCGTACGGCAGGTGGTGCCTTTACCGTTGGTGCCTGCGACGGTGAATACGAAAGGCGCCGGTTTTAGCACATCAAGACGCGCAGCAACCTGGCTTACGCGCTCAAGGCCCATATCGATGGTTTTACTGTGCAGGTTTTCCAGATAAGAAAGCCACGCGGCCAGGGGCGACGTGGCTTGGGGAATGCTTTTATTTTCCATAATGCCCGGTTGTCATTAACAGATTAGAAAGCAAAAGGGCAGCGCCAGCTGGCCCTGCCCTTTTCAGTTATCAGGCCTCGGGTTCCTGATCCGGTACCACCACGCCTTCGCGCGGCTCATCCGGGTTCGGCGCTGGCAGATTCATCAGCTTCGCCAGGATGCGCGCCAGCTTCAGGCGCATTTCCGGACGGCGGACGATCATGTCGATGGCACCTTTCTCGATGAGGAACTCACTGCGCTGGAAACCAGGCGGCAGTTTTTCACGAACGGTCTGTTCGATAACGCGAGGACCCGCAAAGCCGATCAGCGCTTTTGGCTCAGCGATGTTCAGATCGCCCAGCATCGCGAAGCTTGCAGAGACGCCGCCCATGGTAGGGTCGGTCAGCACAGAGATATACGGCAGACCACGCTCCTGCATTTTCGCCAGCGCAGCAGAGGTTTTCGCCATCTGCATCAGAGACATCAGGGCTTCCTGCATACGCGCCCCGCCGGAGGCAGAGAAGCAGATCAGCGGACAGTTATCTTCCAGCGCTTGCTCAACGGCACGCACAAAGCGCGCACCAACCACGGAGCCCATTGAGCCGCCCATAAAGGAGAACTCAAACGCAGCGGCAACAACCGGCATCTCATGCAGGGTGCCTTTCATCACCACCAGCGCGTCTTTCTCGCCGGTCTCTTTTTGTGCAGAGGCCAGACGATCTTTATATTTTTTGGAGTCGCGGAACTTCAGCACGTCTTTTGGCTCAAGCTCGCTGCCCAGTTCTACCAGAGAACCTTCGTCCAGCAGGCTATGCAGGCGGTTGCGCGCCGACATACGCATATGGTGGTCACACTTCGGACACACCTCAAGGTTGCGTTCCAGCTCTGCGCGATACAGAACCTGGCCGCAGCTATCACACTTCGTCCATACCCCTTCAGGAATGCTCGCTTTGCGCGTTGGGGTAATGTTGCTTTTAATTCGTTCAATCCAGCTCATTGATAACCTTTCTGCCTGAACCTGGTCGTATGCCAGTTTTGCTATAAGAGGCGAATAATGCCATTTTTGCCTCCAACAGACCATGAATGTTGCACATTAAAACATAACAGCCCGAAACTTTGGATAAAAAAGTGGTCGAACCGCCAGTGTGCATTTACTTCGCTTGTTTTGCCGCCGCACGTTTGTGACGAATAATTTCGATAACGCCCGGCAGGACGGAAAGCACAATAATCGCTACAATCAGTAACTTAAGATTTTCCTGAACCACCGGGAGATCGCCAAACAGATAGCCTGCATAGGTAAACAGCAGTACCCACAGCAGCGCGCCCACCACGTTATAAGCCGCAAAATGACGATAGGACATATGCCCCATTCCCGCCACAAACGGTGCGAATGTACGCACAATAGGTACGAAACGCGCAAGGATAATGGTTTTTCCACCATGGCGTTCATAAAACGCATGGGTTTTGTCCAGATAGCTGCGACGGAAAATTTTCGAATCCGGATTGCTGAACAGCCGCTCACCGAACACGCGACCAATGGTGTAGTTGACCGCGTCACCGACAATCGCGGCAATCACCATCAGTACCACCATAAGGTGCACGTTCAGATCGTTGGTGGGTAACGCCGACAACGCCCCGGCGACAAACAGCAGTGAATCGCCCGGCAGGAAGGGGGTAACGACCAGACCGGTTTCACAAAACAGAATGAGGAACAGAATGGCATAAACCCAGACGCCATACTGCGCGACCAGCTCTGCCAGGTGAACATCAATATGCAGGATGAAATCAATCAAAAAACGAATTACGTCCATATTGTCTAAGCCTTAATTGCACCTTTGTTTAGTCCGCTAAAAAGAGCGGCCCCATTGGCGGTTTCGGCAGGTCAAACCGATCCGGATAGTCTACCGAGACCAGATACAACCCTTCCGCTTTCGCCGTGGCTGCCGCAAGCGTTCTGTCCTTCGCTGCCAGCAGGTCTGCAATCCAGCTCTCCGGCTGGTGTCCGGCACCCACTTCCATCAGGCTGCCCACAATATTCCGCACCATATGATGTACAAAGGCATTGGCTTTGATATCCACCACCACATACGCGCCAAAACGGCTGACGTTTATGTGCATGACGTTACGCCACGGCGTGCGGGACTGACACTGCACCGCACGAAATGAGGTAAAGTCATTTTCACCAATCAGACACTGCGCCGCACGATGCATGCGTTCCGCATCGAGCGGTTCATAAAAATGCGTCACGCCCTGGCTTAATACCGCCGGACGCAGACGCTGGTTGTAGATGACATAACGGTAACGACGCGCCGTGGCGCTGAAGCGCGCATGAAAATCATCCGGTACAGCTTTCACCCAGCGCACCGCAATGTCACCAGGTAAATTCGCATTTACACCCAGCGTCCAGGCGGCATCTTTACGCACCGCGGTGGTTTCAAAGTGCACCACCTGCCCCGTCCCGTGGACACCAGCGTCAGTGCGCCCCGCGCACAGGACGTTGATCGGCTCGTTTGCCACCTGAGAAAGCGCTTTCTCCAGCTTTTCCTGGACGCTACGCACCTCATTCTGACGCTGCCAGCCATAATATTTACTGCCGTCGTACTCAATACCGAGGGCAATTTTATGAACCGGCTTTTGATCCACTGCGGACATCAGTACAGGTACTCCTGCACCAGTTTTTCAGCGATCTTCACCGCCATCAGCGCGCCGCCAAAGCGGACGTTATCGGCAACAGACCAGAACTGAACCTGCTCCGGCATACCGTAATCGTTACGCACGCAGCCGACAGAGAGGTGCGCGCTTCCGGTAGCGTCACCCACCTGGGTCGGGAACTCGCGCTCTTCGGAAAGCACAATATCTTCACCGCGGCCAAACGCATCACGCGCCTCTTCCGCCGCCAGCGGGCGTAGCGCCTCAAAACTCACCATCTGCGCGTGACCGTAAAAGACCGGGGACTGCACAACGTTTGCGGAGATCATCAGGCCATCGTCCTGTAGAATTTTACGCGCTTCGTCCACGATACGGCGCTCTTCGCGCACGGAGCCCTGATTATCTGGCAGCATCGGCAGCATGTTGAACGCCAGCTGGCGACCAAAGAAATCATCTTCGTCAATCGGGATGCCGTTCAGCAGCTTCGCGCTCTGCCCTGCCAGCGCATCGACGGCCTTTTTGCCGTTCGCGGACACGGAAAGCAGGCTGGTGACGGCAATGCGCGACAGGCCACCGTCGTCGATCAGCGGTTTCAGGGCCGTCAGCAGCTGACTGGTCAGGCTGTCAGGTACCGCGATGATGTTGCGGTTACGGTAGTCGGCCAGCACGAACGGGTTCACGTCCGGCACCACCAGCGGCACGTCCGGCTCCAGAGCGAACAGGCCGCTCAGGTCGATCACCAGACAGCCGGCATTGGTCGCCTCTTCAATGTACGCCGCCGTGGCTTCAGCGCCCGCGGCGAAAAACGCCAGCTGCGCCTGCGTCCAGTCGAACGCGGCGGCATCCTGGACCATGACGGACTTACTGTTGAAACGCAGATGCTCACCCGCGCTGTCGGTACGCGCCAGCGCATAGATATCGCCCACCGGGAACTGACGCTCAGCAAGGGTTTCGAGCAGGGCTTCGCCCACGGCACCCGTGGCACCTAAAATGGCAATGTTCCAGCCTTCAGACATGGTGGTTTACTCCAGAAATAAAAAAGCGTCCCTGTCGGAGTATCCGACAGGGAGCATTAAGAAGACATTAATGCGCCGGGTGATGAACGGCGTTAAAACCCAGCTTGTGCAGCAGCGTCGCCGCCGGGGCGTCATCGCACATCACATACAGGGAAGACCACTCGCGGCGCTCAACGTAGTGCTTGCGCAGCTTATCAAACTCACCCGGGATCCCCGCCACTTTACGCAGCAGCGCATCATCGCGGCGCACATCATACACCAAATGCACCAGCCTTTTCAGCGTTGCCTGATCGAGCGGACCGTGCAGGGTAATACGGCCAAATTCAGGCGCGGGGAGTAAGGTATCCAGCGCCACCTGCTGCGGGTGGCCAATAAAGGCGCTGTAGGCCTCGAAGACCTGCGTCGTACCGCGCGCTTTCCCCTCAAGCGTATAACCCGCGATATGTGCGGTCGCAACGTCCACCCTGTTCAGCAGCGCAACGTTGAGTTCCGGCTCTGGTTCCCAGACGTCCAGCACCACGCTGAGATCCTGTCCCGCTTCCAGACATTTCAGCAGCGCGGCGTTATCCACCACCGGACCACGGCAGGCATTTATCAGAATAGTGCCAGCCTTCAGACGGCGGATCAGCGCCTCGTCAGCCAGATGCAAAGTCTTATACGGCCCCTCTTTAAACAGCGGTGTGTGGAACGTCAGGACATCGCACTGTTCAACCAGCTCATCCAGCGAGCGGAAATCCCCCTCCTCGCCGTTGTCTTTGCGCGGCGGATCGCACAGCAGCGTGCGGATCCCTAACGCTTCCAGGCGCTTTTGCAGGCGTCCGCCAACGTTGCCCACGCCGACAATCCCCACCGTGCGGTCTTTCAGCACAAAACCGTCGCGCTCGGCCAGCATCAGCAGCGAGGAGAAAACGTATTCCACGACGGCAATGGCATTACAGCCCGGCGCGGCGGAAAAACCGATCCCGGCCTGCGCAAGCCATTTATCATCCACATGATCGGTTCCTGCCGTTGCGGTCCCGACGAACTTGATCCCTTTACCGGCGAGCAGTGCCTCATTTACTTTGGTCACCGAGCGCACCATCAGCGCGTCTGCGTCATCCAGTTCGTTGACCGGGATCGGGCGACCAGGGACAGCCTTCACGTTACCCAGGCGGCTAAACAGCTCACGGGCATAAGGCATATTTTCATCAACGAGGATTTTCACGTCTGAGTACCTGTTTGAGAGGAAGAAAACCTGCCAAGTGTGCCATAATCTGGCCGCCAGGCATATACGTATGCCAGGTTTACGCTGAGTTTTGACTTTAAGGATTTTTGACGATGCAGCCCATTTCAGGTACGCCGCCGCGCCCTCCGGGTGAAGGCCCTGTCACGCAAAACGTTGCCGGTGAACAACCGCTATCCACGCAACAGCGCACCGTGCTGGAGCGCCTGATCACGCGCCTGATTGCGCTGACTTCGCAGCAAAATGCGGAAGTCTGGGCCGGGGTAAAGCATGACCTGGGTATGAGAAACGACGCGCCGCTCCAGTCGCGCCACTTCCCTGCCGCTGAGCAAAACCTGAACCAGCGTATTACCACCGCGCAGCAGAACCACACCACGCGCCAGATTGTCGCGCAGCTGACGGAGCTGTTGGGCCAGGGGAATAACCGCCAGGCGGTGAGTGATTTTATTCGCCAGCAGTATGGTCAGACCGCTCTGGGTCAGCTGACGCCGGAGCAGCTTAAAACGGTGCTGACGCTGCTGCAGAACAATGAGCTCTCTATTCCACAGCCTCAGGTGCGTCCGTCGACCGAACGCTCGCTGCTGCCTGCCGAGCACAACACGCTTAAGCAGATGGTGACCAAGCTTGCCGCGGCCACCGGCGAACCGACGAAGCTTATCTGGCAATCCATGCTGGAGTTGTCCGGCGTGAAGGCGGGCGAGCTGATCCCCGCAAAACAGTTTACCCATCTGGTAACCTGGCTGCAGGCGCGCCAGACGCTCAGCACCCAGAGCGCCCCTACCCTGCATACCGTTCAGGCTGCGCTCAAACAGCCGCTGGAACCGCATGAGTTTGAGATGATTCGGGACTATGCCCAGCAAAACTGGCAGGCCACCCCGCAAACGGTTCTGACCACCGCGCAGGTGCAGGATGTGCTCAATCAGATCTTTGTTCGCCGCGCCGAGCGCGAAGGCGGCGTACCGGAGGTGAGAGATATTCAGCCGATCTACAGCCCGCTGTTTGCGCCGGTTGTGGAGACGTTCAGAACCCTCTCTGCGCGTCCGGGATTGCTGTTTATTGCGTTACTGATTGCACTGGCGATTTTCTGGCTGGTTGCCTGAGGATTTGCCCGGTGGCGCTACGCTTACCGGGCCTACAACGCCCCGAACCGTAGGCCGGGTAAGGCGCAGCCGCCACCCGGCAACAACGGCTCACGTTCTGCGAAACGCCACCAGCGTCACCACAATCCCCACCACTGCGGAAACCGCACCAGCCAGGAAGACGGACGGATAGCCAAACGACGTCGCTAACAGCCCGGCCAGCGGCCCGGTTACGCCGTATGAGATATCCTGAAACGCCGCATAACCGCCGAGCGCCGTACCCCGCACCTGCGGGGCCACGCGCTTCACCACTTCCACACCAAGTGCCGGGAAAATCAGAGAACAGCCGCAGCCGGTCAGCGCCGCGCCAAGCAGCGCAACGGATGCCACGGGTGCATTCCACAACAGCAGAAGACCGATAGTTTCAATGACCAGCGACGCCACCGCCACCTTCACACCGCCAAAGCGATCCGGCATCCAGCCGAAGAATACGCGCATCAGCACAAACGCACCGCCAAACGCGGTGAGCGTAAAGCCGGCCATCGCCCAGCCACGGCTCATAAAATAGAGCGAGACGAAGGTACCAATTACCGCAAAGCCCACGCCCTGCAGCGCCAGGCCAAGACCCGGCTGCCAGATTTGGCCGACCACGCTCCACAGGGAAGGACGCTCACCTTTGTGCGCGGGCACTTTACGCACCGAGCCGTTAAAGGCCCACGCCAGCAGCGGCAGCAGCATGGTGGTGGCCGCAAGCGTCGCAAACCCAAACTGGCTATTGATGAGCAGCCCAAGCGGCGCACCGGCGGCCAGGGCGCCATAGATAGCCATGCCGTTCCAGGACATCACCTTGCCGGAACGGGCGGGCCCCACCAACCCCATTCCCCAGGTCAGGGTGCCGGTCAGCAACTGGCTTTCACCAAAACCGAGGATCAAACGGCCCAGCACCAGCAGAGCAAATTTATACGCCGCGTCTACCGGCAGGAGCGCGGCCAGCAGCCATGCGCCGCCCGCCAGCCCACAGGCACACATTCCCTGGAGCGCTGAACGTTTCGCACCGTGCTGATCCGCCAGTCGCCCGGCGTAACCGCGGGTTAATACCGTGGCTAAAAACTGAATGCCTACAGCGATGCCAACCATGGTGTTGCCATACCCGAGCTCCTGATGAACGAACAGCGGGATCACCGGCAGTGGCAGGCCAACGGTCATATAGGTCAGGAATACCGCAAAAGCGATACGGAACAGCGAGACATTCGCTGAAGAGGTTGTTTCTGTTTGAGTGACTGCAGTCATGCTTTACTCCGAAATGAAGAGTAAGGCGGGGAAATGCCACGCCCCCTCTACCTGTTTACCAGGATTAAGGTGCGTTGGTTGACGTTAAACGCTTACGCATTATCGTGAGGATAATGTTGAGGTGTGAAGTTTGCCTGTGCAATCAGCCGCTTGTCAATGCATAAAAAAAGGGAGCCTTATGGCTCCCCTTTCGAATCAAACATAAAACTTATACTTTGTACTTACGCATCACCAGCGTGGCGTTAGTACCACCAAAACCGAAGCTGTTGGACATGACGGTGGTCAGTGTCGCTTCCGTTGGTTTGGTCACGATGTTCAGGCCAGCCGCCTGCTCATCCATCTCTTCAATGTTGATGCTTGGAGCGATAAAGCCATTTTCCAGCATCAGCAGAGAGTAGATCGCTTCCTGCACGCCCGCCGCACCCAGAGAGTGACCGGTCATGGCTTTGGTCGCAGAGATCGCCGGGCTGTTGTCGCCGAACACTTCGCGGATCGCCCCCAGCTCTTTCACGTCGCCTACAGGCGTAGAGGTACCGTGGGAGTTCAGGTAGTCGATTGGGGTATCAACGCCGTGCATCGCCATCTTCATGCAACGTACCGCGCCTTCGCCGGATGGCGCAACCATGTCGGCGCCGTCAGATGTGGCACCGTAGCCCACGATCTCAGCGTAGATGTGCGCGCCACGTGCCAACGCGTGCTCCAGCTCTTCAACCACAACCATACCGCCGCCGCCTGCGATAACGAAACCGTCACGGTGTGCGTCATAGGTACGGGAGGCTTTATCTGGCGTCTCGTTGTATTTGGTGGACAGTGCGCCCATAGCGTCGAATTCACAGGCCATTTCCCAGCCCAGCTCCTCGCCGCCGCCAGCAAATACGATGTCCTGTTTACCCAGCTGGATCTGCTCAACCGCATTACCGATGCAGTGCGCGGAAGTCGCACACGCGGAGCTGATGGAGTAGTTCACACCGTGGATTTTGAACGGGGTCGCCAGGCACGCGGAAACCGCAGAACCCATGGCTTTGGTCACCACGTACGGACCTACCGCTTTCAGACCACGCGGGCTACGCATTGCGTCAGCACCGAATACCTGCGCTTTTGAGGAGCCGCCGGAGCCGGCGATCAGACCCACGCGCGGGTTGTTCTGATAAACCTCTTCACTCAGGCCGGAATCTTTGATCGCTTCCTGCATGGAGAGATAAGCATAAATAGAGGCATCGTTCATGAAACGAACCACTTTGCGGTCAATCAAACCGGTGGTGTCCAGTTTGACGTTACCCCATACGTGGCTACGCATACCTGAATCTTTAAACTCTTCAGAGAAAGTGATCCCGGAGCGTCCTTCACGCAGAGATGCCAGGACTTCCTGCTGGTTATTACCGATGCTGGAAACAATGCCCAGGCCAGTAATCACTGCACGTTTCATTCAATACCTCTGTAAGTCGCACTATAGTAAGTTTCGAGTCGCACAATAGCGTACACTTGTACGCCGAACAAGTCCGATCAGACATTTTCTGCGGAAATTTGCACCGATGGACTCACATCGTTAAGATCGTGCCACTGCCTGTCAGACGAGTAACTTACGTGAAACAAAACGCTATACAACCCGCCAACCTCGAATTCAACGCTGAGGGTACACCTGTTTCCCGAGATTTTGATGACGTCTATTTTTCTAATGATAACGGACTGGAAGAAACCCGTTATGTTTTCCTCGACGGAAACCAGCTCAGCACCCGCTTCCCGGCCCATCCGCGGAGCCTGTTTGTGGTGGCGGAGAGCGGGTTCGGCACCGGGCTGAATTTTTTAACCCTCTGGCAGGCGTTCGATCGGTTTCACGCTGCACATCCTGAGGCTACGCTACAAAGATTACATTTCATCAGTTTCGAAAAATTCCCGCTCACCGCGCACGACCTGCGGCTTGCCCATCAGCGCTGGCCGGAGCTTGCAACCTGGGCAGAGCAGCTTCAGGCGCAGTGGCCGCCCCACATCGGCGGCTGCCATCGCCTGATTCTGGACGGTGGACGCGTCACGCTGGACCTCTGGCTGGGCGACATCAACGATCTGACCGACAAGCTTGATGATTCGATGAATCAGAAGGTGGACGCATGGTTCCTTGACGGCTTTGCTCCCGCCAAAAACCCGGATATGTGGAGCCAGCATCTGTTTAACGCGATGGCGCGACTGGCGCGCCCTGGCGCGACGCTCGCCACCTTCACCTCGGCAGGCTTTGTCCGCCGCGGGCTGCAGGAGGCGGGCTTTACCATGCAGAAGACCAAAGGTTTCGGCCGCAAGCGCGACATGCTGGTCGGCAGAATGGAGCACTCGCTGGATATCCCGGCCAGCACGCCCTGGTTTGCGCGCCGTGCCAGCGCATCCCATGAGGTTGCCATCATTGGCGGGGGGATTGCCAGTGCCCTGCTCTCGCTCGCGCTTATCCACCGTGGCTGGCAGGTCACGCTCTACTGTGCTGACGACGCGCCTGCAAACGGCGCCTCCGGCAACCGCCAGGGCGCGCTCTATCCGCTTTTAAGTGCGCATGACCCGGCGCTGTTCCAGTTTTTCCCGGCGGCGTTTACCTTCGCCCGTCGCCTGTATGACGCCCTTCCGGTGGCATTCGACCACGACTGGTGCGGCGTCACGCAGCTCGCCTGGGATGAGAAGAGCCAGCAAAAAATCACCCAAATGCTGTCGCTGGGCCTGCCTGACGAGATTGCCCGCCCGGTGAGCGCACCGCAGGTGGCAGAAAGCGCTGGCGTAGAGACGCACTGCGGCGGCATTCAGTACCCCCTCGGCGGCTGGCTGTGCCCGGCAGAACTGACCACCGCGGTCATTGCCCTGGCGCAGTCGCGCGGACTGACGGTGCACTATGCCCACAACGTGGAATCACTCAGCCGGACAGAACAGTGGGATCTGCATTTTGCCGATGGCAACACGGCGCACCATGCCAGCGTCGTTCTCGCCAACGGGCACCACATCAGCCAGTTTATCCAGACAGCGACGTTGCCGGTGTATCCGGTCGGCGGTCAGGTGAGCCATATCCCTTCGACGCCTGATCTGGGCAAACTGCGCCAGGTGCTGTGCTATGACGGCTACCTGACGCCGCAGAATCCGTCTAACGGTCACCACTGTATCGGGGCCAGCTATCATCGCGGCGAAACGGATATGCGCTACAGTGAGGCGGATCAGACGCAAAACCGTCAGCGCCTGGTTGACTGTTTCCCGGATGCAGCGTGGGCGAAAACGGTTGACATCAGTGCCGAAGACGCGCGCTGCGGCGTGCGCTGTGCCACCCGCGATCATCTGCCGATGGCGGGAAACGTGCCGGACTACGACGCCACGCTGGCGGTCTATTCGGATCTGGCTGAACATCAGGAAACGGCGGTGACTTCACCGGTCTACCCGGAACTGTTTATGCTGGGCGGGCTGGGTTCGCGCGGGCTCTGTTCTGCACCGCTGCTGGCCGAAGTATTAGCCGCGCAAATGAGCGACGAGCCGCTTCCGCTGGACAGGGTTACGCTTGCGGGACTGAATCCGAATCGCTTGTGGGTGCGGAAGCTGCTGAAGGGGAAAATGGTTAAGTAAAGTGCGGCCAAATCCCCTCACCCTAACCCTCTCCTCAAAGGGGAGAGGGAAGAGAAGGCGGCTTAGCGTTTAGCCTGCTGGAACAGGTTATCCCACATGCCCAGCACCAGAGACTGGTCGCGCGGAGAGAGTTCTCCTGCCTGAATAGCTTTCTCCAGACTACGGGTGACTTCATCGTGAACGGCCTCGGCAGAGTGATCGTCCCCGGCCTCCAGCTCAGCAATAGCCAGCGTCAGGTGACCACGCAGATAACCGCTGGCGAACAGCTCATCATCGCTGGCGTGTTCCACCATGTCATCAATTAACGCCAGAATGCGTGATTCAAATTCTGCGATCATCTTCTTTCCTCTGTTAAAGATCTTCCGGCCAAGGGAAGCATTCCGCCGTGATCTCCGGCGTGTGGTAATAATTCTGTAAAGCCTTGATTAAGCGTGCCGGACGTTCCGGAATGCCGTTCTCAAGATATGTCATCACCTGCGCGTGTACGCGGCGCTGGAAAACAATACGGTCCGGCTCGAAGTCCCCTTCAAGGTTGTCGCAGCTGACGTTGAACGGGAAACCCGCCGCCACGCAGAACAGCCACTCCAGCGCCTGCGGTTTCACTTCCACATCTTCAAACTGCCCCTGCGTAGCGGCGTCACGTCCGTCCGGGCAGTACCAGTAACCGAAATCCACCAGTTCGCGACGCGCTTTCCCTGCGATGCACCAGTGCGAAATCTCGTGCAGACCGCTGGCGTAGAAGCCGTGCGCGAACACGATACGGTGATACGGAACCTCGGCATCAGCAGGAAGATAGATCGGTTCGTCGTCGCCTTTAATCAGACGGGTATTAAAATCTTCAGCAAAACAGCCGTCAAAAATCTCAATCAGCTGTTCGTATTTATGCGTACTGTTCATTAGTTCATCCCCAACCAGGTGAGGATCTCCTGTCCATGGCTGTCATAAAGCAGTTTGGCGCTCATTACCGCCGAGACGATAACGATCATCGGGCGAATCAGTTTTTGTCCTTTGCTTAACACCAGACGCGAGCCTGCACGCGCCCCGAGGAACTGCCCTGCCATCATCACAAAGCCGGTTGCCCAGATGACCTTGCCGCCAATGATAAACAGCAGCAGGCCGCCGACGTTCGAGGTGGCGTTGAGCACTTTGGCATGGGCGGTAGATTTGGCGAGATTAAACCCGGCCAGCGTCACAAACGCCAGCGCGTAAAACGAGCCTGCGCCCGGGCCAAAGAAACCGTCGTAGAACCCCACGCAGCCACCGGCAATCAGAGCAAAGGGCAAACCGTGCAGACGACGCTGACGATCTTCTTCCCCGAGCTTTGGCATCAGCAAGAAGTAAAGGCCGATGCAGATGACCAGAACCGGCAGGATCTGGCGCAGAATATCGGACTGCACGTGCTGAACCAGCAGCGCGCCCGACGTCGAGCCGATAAAGGTCATCAGAATATTGAGCTTCTGGTCGGCAAGATTGACGACCTTACGGCGAATAAAATAGAGCGACGCGGAAAGCGAGCCGCCACAGGCCTGGAGCTTGTTGGTCGCCAGCGCCTGCGCCGGACTCATGCCCGCCGCCAGCAGCGCGGGTACGGTTAACAACCCGCCCCCGCCCGCAAGGGCATCAATGAAACCGGCCAGCATAGCCACAAAGAACAGCACCACCAGCAGCAGCGGTGACACCATAAACAGATCGACGAAATTATCCATTAAAGTACATGCTCATCCAGTAGCGCCTGGCAGGAAGGCGGCAACGGAGGCGGTGTCTTCTTCTCAGGCTTAGAGGTTCCAGGTTTTGCCGGTTCAAACCAGCTTTGCAGTTCCGCACCACAGCCATCGCCTGGCGGAGGCAACGGCTGATCTTCACATTCCAGGCTGTTTGCCGGGCAACGCAGACGAACGTGCATGTGGGCGCGATGCTGGAACCACGGGCGCACTTTGCGCAACCAGTCGCGATCGGTTCCCTCATCGAGGCACAGCTGTTGCTTGATAGCCGGGTTGACGAAGATCCGCGTAACGTCGTTATCTTTTGCCGCCAGCTTAATCAGGCTGAAGATATCCGGCGTCCACAGTGAGGGCACAACGCGCTTACCGTCGCCCGACACCAGATCCAGCGCCTGCGGTTTCAGCAACTGGGCTGAACTCCAGCGCGCTTTCGGCAGCTGCAGGAAGATATCGACATCCAGTCCGGTCTGGTGACTGGCGTGTCCACCGTTAAAACGACCGCCGGCAGGCATCCCCATATCGCCAATCAGCATCGTGCCCAGCCCCAGGTTATGCACCTGATTTCCCAGACGCTGGATGAACAGCACCAGGTCCGGGTGGCCGAAATAGCGTCGCTGATCGGTACGCATCACCTGGTAGGTATCGGACTGCAGAGGTAACTCCTGTGCACCGACGATACATCCGTTCGAAAAAGCGCCAATAGACTGGGCGCTCCCCGCCACCGGGTGGGTGATTTTTTGCCATGGCGTCGCGGCCAGACTGGCTCCACTGGCCAGCAGCGCCAGCAGAGCAATTGCGGTTTTTTTCATGTTTACCAGCGTGGAATGGTGGTCGTCACATCCGCGTTCTGCGCGCGCTGGCGCAGGAAGTGATCCATCAGCACGATCGCAAGCATCGCTTCTGCGATCGGCACCGCGCGGATCCCCACGCATGGATCGTGACGTCCTTTGGTGATCATCTCAACTTCTTCGCCATCGCGGTTAATCGTGTGGCCCGGCACGGTAATGCTGGAGGTTGGCTTCAGCGCGATATTGGCAATAATCTGCTGCCCGCTGCTGATCCCGCCCAGAATGCCGCCCGCGTGGTTGCTCTGGAAGCCCTGTGCAGTAATTTCATCGCGGTTCTGGCTGCCGCGCAGGGATACCACGTCAAAACCGTCGCCAATCTCAACGCCCTTCACCGCGTTGATGCTCATCAGCGCGTGAGCGATGTCGGCGTCGAGGCGGTCAAATACCGGCTCGCCCCAGCCCGCCGGGACGCCATCGGCCACCACGGTCACTTTCGCGCCAATGGAGTCGCCCTCTTTCTTCAGGCCGCGCATGAGTTCATCCAGCGCTTCAAGCTTGTCGGCGTCCGCACAGAAGAACGGGTTTTGCTCGACCTGATCCCAGTCTTTGATCGCCAGCGGAATGTCGCCCATCTGGGTCAGACAGCCGCGAATAACGATGCCGAATTTCTGCTGCAGGTATTTCTTGGCAATGGCCCCTGCCGCCACGCGCATCGCGGTTTCGCGCGCCGATGAGCGTCCGCCGCCGCGATAGTCGCGAAAGCCGTATTTTTGTTCGTAGGTGTAATCAGCGTGGCCCGGACGGAAGACGTCTTTGATGGCGCCGTAGTCCTGGGAGCGCTGATCGGTATTTTCGATCAGCAGACCAATGCTGGTGCCGGTGGTGCGGCCTTCAAAAACGCCGGAGAGAATTTTGACCTGGTCCGGCTCGCGACGCTGCGTGGTGTAGCGAGAGGTGCCCGGACGACGACGGTCAAGGTCGTGCTGTAAATCTGCTTCGGTCAGTTCTATACCTGGCGGTACGCCATCAACGATACAGCCCAGTGCCAGCCCGTGCGACTCACCAAACGTGGTCACCCGGAATACCTGTCCAATACTGTTTCCTGCCATCACGGCTCCGATGTTGTTGTTTGTGTTTGAGCGTTGTGAAACGGGCCGAAGCCCGCTGGATTAATCTTTATAGATGCTGAAGTGTTCGCGCGCGTCGAGCAGCTGCGCTTTGGTCAGCATAAAGACGCCGTCACCGCCGTTGTCGAACTCAAGCCAGGTGAACGGCACATCCGGGTACTGCTCTATCAGATGTACCATGCTGTTGCCCACTTCACAAATCAGAACGCCGTCGTCGGTGAGATAATCCGGCGCGCAGGCCAGAATGCGACGGGTCAGCTTCAGGCCGTCAGAGCCTGACGCCAGGCCCAGCTCCGGCTCGTGACGATATTCACTCGGCAGATCGGACATATCTTCCGCATCAACGTACGGCGGGTTGGTGACGATCAGATCGTACTGCAGCGTCGGCAGGTCGCGGAACAGGTCAGAGCGAATTGGCGTAACGTGATGGATCAGGCCGTGCTCTTCAATGTTGTGCTCGGTCACGGCCAGCGCGTCGGTGGAGATATCGACGGCGTCCACTTCCGCTTCCGGGAAGGCGTAAGCGCAGGCAATGGCAATGCAGCCGCTGCCGGTACACATATCCAGAATGTGCTGCGGCTGATGGCCGATCAGGCCTTCAAAGTGGTTGTTGATCAGCTCGCCAATCGGCGAGCGCGGCACCAGCACGCGTTCATCGACATAGAACTCGTGGCCGCAGAACCAGGCTTTGTTGGTCAGATAGGCGACCGGAATACGCTCGTTCACGCGGCGGATCACGCGCTCAACGATACGGTGTTTTTCGCTGGAGGTCAGACGCGCGGTGCGCATGTCTTCCGGAATATCCAGCGGCAGGTAGAGGGATGGCAGTACCAGCTGCACGGCCTCATCCCACGGGTTATCGGTACCGTGACCGTACCAGATATTGGCAGCGCTGAAGCGGCTAACCGACCAGCGCAACATGTCCTGTATGGTATGCAGCTCGTTTACTGCTTCATCGACAAATATTTTATCCACTCTTTCCTCCAGGGCATGCTCGCATAATTTTCGGCGGCTAGTTTGCCATGAAGACGGCGATAAATCAGCAATGACGCGTCGCGCTTGAGGTTAAAAAATGCGTTTAGTCGGGTACACTATTGGAAATACGAGATGAGAATGACGAATGAAAAAGAAAACATCGCTCAGCGAGGAGGATCAGGCGCTCTTCCGCCAGCTGATGACCGGAACGCGCCAAATCAAGCAGGACACCCTCGTCCACCGTCCGATGCGCAAGAAAATCTCCGAGGTGCCGGTCAAAAGACTGTTGCAGGAGCAGGCCGATAACAGCCACTATTTTTCAGATGAATTTCAGCCTCTGCTCAACACGCAAGGGGCTGTGAAGTATGTACGTGAAGACGTCAGCCATTTTGAGCTGAAAAAATTACGCCGTGGGGATTATTCGCCTGAGCTGTTTCTCGATCTGCACGGATTAACGCAGATGCAGGCCAAACAGGAGCTGGGCGCACTGATCGCAGCCTGTCGCCGCGAACATGTGTTTTGCGCCTGCGTGATGCATGGCCACGGTAAACATATTCTGAAGCAACAGACACCGCTGTGGCTGGCTCAGCATCCACACGTGATGGCATTTCATCAGGCACCCAAAGAGTACGGCGGTGATGCCGCATTACTGGTGTTGATTGAAGTGGAAGAGTGGCAACCGCCAGAATTACCCTGACAGGACGGCGGGAGGCAAAGTTTGCGCCCCCGCGTTATCGCACGTCACGTCAGATGGCTTTTGCCATCTTCAGGTTGCACGGACTCATTTGCCAGTTGAAGACACCTTTACCCGTTTCGTCGAGAGAAACATTGGCAATGGCAGATGTCGTGAACATCGGCGGGGTTTCGCCCGGGCACAGTTCAGATACCAGATAGCCAACCAGTGGCAGGTGGGAAATGACCAGCGCGGAGGCGACACCTTCATTGCACAGCGCCTGAAGATAAGCACTGACAAGGCCGACATCGCCACATGGGGTGAGTTCAGGGAGAACATCCACACTGGCTGGCAGGTTCATACACTCCCCCACCACTTCCAGCGTCTGTTCTGCACGCAGGAACGGACTCACCAGAACGCGTTCGATGTCCACTTTTTGACCTTTAAGCCAGGTCGCCATCAGACGAGATTCGTCGCAGCCACAGACGGTCAAAGGACGTACTGAGTCACTGGCGGCATCGAGTGCCGCGTCGCCGTGACGCATGATAAAAACTTGCATATTGCACCGCTTTTGTTAACCAGAATCACCGGCGTTAACTACCCGCGATAAATGCTGAGAGGTAGAAAACCCGATGGCCGGGCATTGTGCCTGATCCATTCGGTGAATGAAACGCTGTTTTTTACCTCAATGGCGTAAGTATAGTCAATCTCTGTTTACAAAATCGCCAGAACAGGTTCATTCACTTCAGGATTTACCCTTCTTTGACCTCAGTTTACGAGGTCAGTTTCCCTTGCGGGCCAAAATGTCTGGCCCCGCTCCGCCATCTGCAATAATTCGTCACACGGTGTAAACCGGGGGCCATATTGCGAAGCCAGACGTTGCAGGATTGCAACCACTTCACCCGCGCCGAGCGTATCCATGTAACGGAACGGGCCGCCAAGAAACGGCGGGAAACCTATGCCAAATACCGCGCCGATGTCGCCATCGCGCGCGCTCTTGATCACCTGCTCACCGAAGCAGCGCGCCGCTTCATTGAGCATCATCATCACGCAGCGTTCAGCACACTGAACGGCGGACAATTTTCCCTGACCGGTGGTCGAAATAAGCCCATAAACCGAAGGGTCGACCTGTTTTCTGCTTTTACGCCCTTTCGCGCCGTAAAGATAGAAACCGCGTTCATTTTTTCTGCCTTTGCGATCGTCCTTCAAAATTGCAGAAACAATGTTTGCAGGTGGGCTAAAACGATCTCCATAAGCTGCTTCCAGCACAGGTATAATTTTAGTGCCGGTGTCTATTCCCACCTCATCCAAAAGTTGGATTGGGCCAACAGGGAAACCAAACTTCACCAGCGCCTCGTCGACATGCTCGATTTTCTCGCCTTCCGTCAGCAGCCGCATCGCTTCATTAATATAGGGTGCCAGAATGCGGTTGACGTAAAAACCGGCTTTGTCCGCGACGACGATCGGCGTCTTACCCTGCATTTTGGCCAGTTTCACAACGGTGGCAATGGTTTGCGGGCTGGTTGCGGCATGCGGGATCACCTCTACCAGCGGCATTTTTTCTACCGGGCTGAAAAAGTGCAGGCCTATCACCTGCTCCGGACGCCCGGCCTTTGCCGCAATATCGCCAATCGGTAAAGACGACGTGTTTGAGGCAAAAATGGTATGCGGCGCGCAATATTGCTCAACGTCAGCGACCATTTGCTGCTTAAGCGCCAGGTCTTCAAACACGGCTTCAATCACGACATCGCGGTGGGCAAAACCGCGATAATCCGTCGTGCCGGAGATCAACGCCAGGGTTTTATCACGCTCGCTGGCTCTGATATGGCGACGTTTTACCTTTTGATCAAGGTTCTGCCAGCTGTACTGCAGCGCGTGGTTGATCCCTTTCGCAGAGATGTCTTTGATCCTTACAGGCAATTTGCCTTTGCTTGCGGTAACAAAAGCGATACCACCGCCCATAAGGCCGCCGCCCAGCACGCCAATGGCATGCAGCGGCGCGGGTTGCGCCTCGCTGCCGGGATCTTTTTTCACGTCGGTGCTGGCGAAGAAGATGCTGCGCAATGCCTGTGACTGTGGCGTCATCGCCAGTTCGCCAAAGGCTTTGGCCTCAGCGGCATAGCCGCTACTGGTTCCCTGAGACAGCCCGGTTTCAATAACCTCCAGGATCCGCTTTGCCGCCGGATAGTTGCCTTTAGTTTTCTGTTCGGTCTTTTTGCCCACCATCCTGAACAGCAGCGTTCTCCCCAGTGGCCCGGCGAGCACGCGCTCGCGTACCGGCAGAGGACGTTTTGCCTGACGCCCTTTCAGCGCAAGCTCAACGGCGGCCTCCAGCAAAATGGCGTGCGGCACGACGTCATCCACCAGACCGGCTTTTAGCGCCTGGCGAGCACGTAACTGTTTACCGGTTAAGATCATCTCCAGCGCCGTGCTGACGCCCACCAGGCGCGGCAGACGCTGCGTTCCGCCAGAGCCAGGCAGCAGGCCAAGCTGCACTTCAGGAAGGCCTAAAACGGTTTTCGCATCGTCGGTACAGATGCGGCTGTGGCAGGCCAGCGCCAGCTCCAGCCCACCGCCCAGACACGCCCCGTGGATCGCAGCAATAACCGGAATTGGCAGGCTGTTGATTTCCGCCATTACCTGCTGGCCCTGACGCGCCAGCTCTTCAGCATCCAGCGCGCTTTGCGCCCGGGCGATCATGTTAATGTCGGCCCCGGCAATAAAGTTATCCGGCTTAGCAGAGATAAATACCAGACCGCGAATGGCCTTGTTTTCGCGGATCTGCTTTAGCATCGCGCGCACCTGAGTGCCAAACTCGGCCTTCAGGGTATTCATCTTTTCATCAGGGACATCAATGGTTATCACAGCGACGTTATCGAGGCGAACTGTCAGGTTAAATGCAGATGTCATTTCCATTATTCAGCCTCCAGAACCATTGCTGCGCCCAGCCCGCCCGCCGCACAGGCGGTGACGAGACCAAAACCGCCGCCACGACGGCGTAACTCATGGAGTGTTTGGGTGATCATCCTCGCCCCGGTCGCCGCAAACGGATGACCGTAGGCAATGGAGCCCCCCAGCACGTTGAATTTACTCTGGTCCACTTCACCGGTGGCGTGCGCGCGGCCCAGCACGTCGCGCGCAAAACGCTCGCTTGCCAGCAGCTGTACGTTAGCCAGGGTTTGCGCGGCAAACGCTTCGTGCATGTCAATCAGGGTTAAATCCGCCAGCGTCAGCCCCGCGCGATCCAGCGCCAGCGGCGTGGACCATGCCGGGCCCAGCAGCATGTCCTGCCAGACATCAATGGCGGTGAAAGCATAGCTGCGTAAATAGCCCAGAGGCGTGATCCCAAGCTCTTTCGCGCGGGATTCGGTCATCAGGATCACGGCCGCGGCGCCGTCCGTCAGTGGCGTACTGTTAGCCGCCGTTACCGTACCGTGTTTACGGTCAAACGCTGGGCGCAGTTTTGCGTAATCCGCCAGCGTCGAGGTGCCGCGAATATTGTTATCCTCCGCGAGCGGTTCACGGAAAGGAGGAATATAGGCGGTCATGACCTCGTCGGTGAGTTTCCCTTCCGACCAGGCTTTTGCCGCAAGCTGATGTGAACGATGCGCCAGGGCATCCTGCTGTTCGCGGGTAATGCCGTACGTTTTGGCCATCTGCTCGGCGGTATCGCCCATGCGCAGGCCGGTGGAGTATTCCGCGACGGCAGGTGGCACAGGCAGGAGATCGCGCAGGCGTAAACGCGAGAAAAGTTTCAGTTTCTGCCCGGTCGTGCGGGCTTTGTTGGCATCCACCAGGATGCGCGCCAGCTTTTTGCTGACCCCAATCGGCAGTACCGAAGAGGAGTCCGCCCCACCTGCAATCCCGGCGCGGATCGTACCCGCCATCAGGCTTTCTGCGACGTTAGCCACGGCCTGGAAACTGGTTGCACAGGCGCGGCTGACGCTGTAGGCATCGGTATGAACGTTCATCCCGGTCCCGAGAACAATTTCTCGTGCAATATTGGGGGCTTCCGGCATCTGCACTACCTGGCCGAAAACCAGTTGTTCGATGACCTCAGGCGGAATTTCGCTGCGAGCCAGCATCTCCCCTACTACCATTTTCCCCAGGTCAACAGCCGGTATGCCGTGAAACGCCGTAGCCTGACGAGCAAATGGCGTGCGCAACCCACTGACGATGGCAATACGGTCGCCCTGACGGGTAATAAGCGGTAATGCCTGACTCATAACACTCCCCTGTAAAAAATTTTCGCAAACGTTAAGTGGTCTGACCTGATAATAGTCTTAACCATTTTTTTACATTCAGCCAATCGGGGAAACGAAAAAGTGCGAGCTAAAACACAGAGAAGAAAAAGAAAATGCCCCTGCATGGCAGGGGCATTTGTGCAATGTGTTGCCGGATGGTGGCGTTGCCTTACCCGGCCTACAAAATCGTAGGCCCGTGCAAGCGAAGCGCCGCCGGGCAAAAAGAAATTAACGCAGGCCTAACTGGAAGATCAGCGTTTCGGCTTCGCAGGCGAAGACAAAATCGATATCCAGCTTCACGCCGCCGTCTACTTCAGTGAAGGTAGACTTGATTTCGCACGGATCGGATTCAACGTCACGGGCACGCTTGCTCAGCGCGGCCAGAGTCTCTTCCGCTTCGGCACGGTTGGTGAATACACGGCTGTAAGAGGCGGTGCAATCGGAGTTGTCCATGATGGTGCCAACATCCATACAGCAGCAAACCGGGGTTTCATCAGCACTGCATTTACTCATAGCTCAATTTCCTCTGTATTCGCGCAGCGCGCGAGATAAACACGATGCTGATATTTTACGCCCCGGCGCGGGCGCTCTCCAGCCGTTAATGGCGTAAAAGCGGATAAGTGACCAATATCACACTAAAAAATGATCTAAAACAAAAACCACCCTTTTGGGTGAGTCGTGATGGTCACAATTTTGCCAACCAGATCTCGTTTCGTGAAACATGTTTGAAAATATTAATAAACAAACTTGCAACATTCATGCTGGTCGGACCTATACTCACGCCACTGGTCTGATTTGTCTGTCATACCTCAGACCCTACACTTCGCGCTCCTGTTACGGTATGTAACAATTATTGAATAAAAATAACTCAATGAGGTTATGGTCATGAGCCAGAAAACCCTGTTCAACAAAACTGCGCTGGCAGTCGCAGTGGCAATCGTCTCTACTTCCGCCTGGTCAGCGGGCTTTCAGTTAAACGAATTTTCTTCCTCTGGCCTTGGCCGCGCGTATTCAGGGGAAGGTGCTATTGCTGATGATGCGGGTAACGCGAGTCGTAACCCGGCATTGATCATGATGTTTGATCGTCCAACCTTCTCCGCCGGGGCGATTTTCGTTGACCCGGGCGTTGATATTACGGGCCGTTCACCTACCGGTGCCAGCCTGAATTCAGACAACATCGCGCCAACGGCGTGGGTGCCAAACCTGCATTTCGTGGCGCCTATAAATGACCAGTTTGGTTGGGGTGCCTCCGTGACCTCTAACTACGGTTTAGCGACCGAGTTTGGTGATAACTACGCAGCAGGTGCCTACGGTGGTAAAACTGACCTTGAAACCCTGAACCTGAACCTGAGTGGCGCTTACCGTCTGGACAGCCACTGGAGCTTCGGCGTGGGCTTTGATGCGGTGTACGCCAAAGCGAAAATCGAGCGCTATGCAGGTGATCTGGGCAAAATCGTCGCAGGTTCAGGCGCACTGCCGCCACCACTGGCGCAGCAAGTCGCGGGAATCCCGGCAGACACCCAGATTGCCTATCTGAAGGGTGACGAATGGGGCTTCGGCTGGAACGCCGGTATCCTGTACGAACTCGATAAGAACAACCGTTACGGCTTTACCTACCGTTCCGAAGTAAAAATCGACTTTGATGGCGATTACAAGAGCAGCCTGCCTTCCGCCTATAACCAGATCCTCGGCAACTTCGGCCTGCCGTTGGGTACCAACGGCAGTACCACGGGTGGTTCTCTGAGCCTGCATCTGCCGGAAATGTGGGAGCTGTCCGGTTATAACCGCGTGGCACCGCAGTGGGCGATCCACTATAGCCTGACCTACACCAGCTGGAGCCAGTTCCAGGAGCTGAAGGCGACCAACAGCAAGGGCGACACGCTCTTCTATAAAGATGAAAGCTTCCGCGACGCTTACCGCATCGCGCTGGGGACCACCTACTATATGGATGATAACTGGACGTTCCGTACCGGTATTGCCTTCGATGACAGCCCGGTTCCTGCCGACAAGCGCTCGATCTCTATTCCGGATCAGGACCGTTTCTGGCTGAGCGCAGGTGCGACCTATGCCTTCAATAAGGATGCCTCAATTGACGCCGGTATCTCTTATATGCACGGTCAAAAAGTTTCCTTCAAAGAAGGTCCGTATGAGTTCTCTTCCGAAGGTAAAGCCTGGCTGTATGGTATGAACTTCAACTACGCGTTCTAATCGCGCAGGAATTGAAAAAGGTGAGCATCGCTCACCTTTTTTATTTACTCCGAATCGATATCTTTTAGTTCGTTCTCGATCGCCTTCGCGTTTGGATTCTCTTCCGGTTTCAGCTTACCGCCGTTTGCAATAAAGTCATGATTCTGGAAGTACGCTTCACGCACCATAATGTACGGGTCAGAAGACTGACGCAGCAGACCGTCGGAGTCGAGCAGTTGCGCGCGGGTTTCAATCCCTTCCACCGTCCATTTACCCACCGACAGCGGCCAGGTCAGCCACGACAGGACCGGATACAGCGTATCCACCATATCGCCGCCATCATCACGGAGAGTAAAGCTGCCGTAGAACGGTAATTGCACGTAGGGACCATACCCGACGCCATAATGTCCCAGCGTGCTGCCGAAACGGTGCGGCTGTTCACGCTGCAGTTTCGGGTTAGCCATGCCGGCAACATCGATAAAGCCCCCCATCCCCAATATGGAGTTCAGGAAGAAGCGAGTAAAGTGGACCATCCCCTGATACGGGTCACCCTGCAGGAAGTAGTTCACCATAACCGCAGGCTCTTCGAGGTTGCTGGTAAAGTTACTTAACCCATTACGCGCAGGTTGTGGAACATAATCACGCCATGCTACAGCTACCGGACGAACCACATACGGGTCCAGCACGTTGTAGTTGAAGTTATACATTGAACGGTTAAATCCTTCGAGAGGATCGGAGCGTCCCGTTTGCTCCCCGGAGCTGGCGCAGCCCACAAGCATCGTCGCGCCCAGCGCAAGCGCCGACAGCCGAAGTTTCATAAAAATCTCCCTGTTCAGTATGGCTATCATTGATTGCCATCCGTAACGGAGCCGTTGACGCTCCGTCTGTAAACGTGCAAGCGATTGTAACAGCACGTTTACCGATGTCTATGAGCACAATTACGGGCAGTAACCACCGTGACTCTGATCTCAGCATAGCCTGGCTTTTGGAATTCGTTTCGCTGGCAATTTTATAATGTCTTTGAAAGAGATGTATCACCTTTGTTGTCATTGCCACCAATTTAAGACCATCCCCACAGGCATCCGGATAAAAGCCGCTACGCTTTAAAGAAAGATCAACCTCCGGGAGCAGATATGAAAGAAGTGGGTGAAGAAAAAATTGGCGAGAGTAAAGAGGAGATTGAAATTGAAAGCGAGGAGAAAGCGCGCGGCGAAAAGATAGAAATTGATGAAGATCGCCTCCCTTCCCGCGCGATGGCCATCCACGAACATATACGCCAGGATGGCGAAAAAGAGATGGAGCGCGATGCCATGGCCCTCTTCTGGTCGGCTATCGCTGCGGGTCTGTCAATGGGGGCGTCCCTGCTCGCAAAAGGGATATTTCATGTTCAGCTGGAAGGTGTGCCCGGAGGCTTTTTACTGGAGAACCTCGGCTATACCTTTGGTTTTATTATCGTCATTATGGCTCGACAGCAGCTGTTTACCGAAAACACGGTCACCGCCGTTCTGCCGGTGATGCAAAACCCTACCCTCGGCAATTTCGGTCTGTTAATGCGTCTGTGGAGCGTGGTGCTGCTGGGCAACATCATCGGTACCGGCATCGCGGCCTGGGCGTTTGAATATATGCCCATTTTTGACGAACCCACCCGGGACGCATTTGTGAAAATCGGTATGGACGTGATGAAAAACACGCCCGTCGAAATGTTCTCAAACGCCATCATCTCCGGCTGGATTATTGCCACGATGGTCTGGATGTTTCCTTCTGCCGGTAGCGCAAAAATTGTGGTGATCATCCTGATGACCTGGCTGATCGCCCTGGCCGACACCACGCACATTGTGGTCGGTACCGTGGAGATCCTCTATCTGGTCTTTAACGGTACGCTGCACTGGAGCGATTTTTTCTGGCCGTTCGCCCTGCCGACGCTGGCGGGAAATATCTGCGGCGGGACGTTTATCTTCGCGCTGTTAAGCCATGCTCAAATCCGTAACGACATGTCTAACAAACGCAAAGCTGAGCGTAAGGCGCGGGAAAATGATGATAAATCGACAAAAAAATCGACCTGAATGGTGACTCTTTGAGCAGTCAGGCGGCGATGCGCTTAACGCAAAGTGTAAATAACGCTATACTCGTGCCGCCTCGTCCCCTTAGTTAAATGGATATAACGAGCCCCTCCTAAGGGCTAGTTGCAGGTTCGATTCCTGCAGGGGACACCATCTATTCCGCACAACGATAAACCGGCACGCGCCGTGTCGTTGCGGTCAGATTGTCAAATACCTCTGTTTCAGCCGTTGCAATCCTCATCCCCGACTTTCTCAGACGCGACACCTCGGCGGCAATCCTCTGGATGCCAAACCAGAAAAGCGCATCCAGGGCGGTTACGTCCAGCCCGCTCAACAGCGCCCGCTTCAGACGTTCGACGGGAGACTTAATCTCTTTCGCAATAAGTAAAAAAGGTTCCGCGGTCTGCCGGGCCGCCCCCAGTCGCCGGATACGGGTAGACAGACGGTACTGAAAACTTTCCGGAACGTCGCTCAGATCGGTTTTCACGCTCCAGACACAGCCGAAGCGTTTCCCGTTAAACAGGACATTTTTCTGGCTGAGCTGGAGCTCATGACGCAGTCCAGCAATTAACTGGGGCGTGCGAACAAGCAGCAAGCGGAATGGCAGCTCAAAGCTGGTCACGTAATCGACATTGAGCAAAGCAATACGCAAGCGCTCCTCTGCCCCGGCTTTACTCTCCCTGCACTCGCGCAAAACATCACTCCACTGCTCTGTAAGGCGAGGGGATTCATTTACTTCCGTAAAACTGTACTTTTCAATCTGATAATCGATCCGCTCAGTCACCCGGTTATTCCTGTCAGTTACGTTGTCGTCCTAAAACAGACTTTACCAGCCTCCATTGTTACGCTCCAGAGCTGACGCAAGACAATGTTGAGAACGATAAAAACTGCAAAATCAAGCACCTTTCATTCTGCCGCTTTTTTAATCAAAAACGAGTAATAGCACATATCGTATAACGGTGCTACATTACGCCGCCCACCCAAATCAGCAGTGGCCAGGTAACGCCGTAAAGTTCGGTAAAGCCTGCAACCATCACCTTGAAGAACGGTCTTATCGGCACGTCGTATCGCAAACTCTGCGCTACCTTTACAGGCTTCATATAGGTTTCACTATTTTGTCTCAATCCAAATTTCAACGTGCGTTCTTACACCCGCGTTACTGGTTTACCTGGTTTGGTCTTGGCGTTCTCTGGCTGCTGGTTCAGCTTCCCTACCCCGTTCTGCGTTTGCTGGGGTCGAAGCTGGGCAGCGCATCCCGCTATTTCCTGAAACGTCGCGAATCCATCGCGCGTAAAAATATTGAGCTTTGCTTTCCACAGTACAATGCCGAGGAACGCGAGAAGCTCATCGCTGAAAACTTCAAGTCTATCGGCATGGCGCTGCTTGAAACCGGTATGGCCTGGTTCTGGCCGGATGAACGTGTCCGTAAATGGTTTGACGTGGAAGGGCTGGATAACCTTAAACACGCGCAGATGCAAAAACGCGGCGTAATGGTTGTTGGCGTTCATTTTATGTCTCTGGAGCTGGGTGGCCGCGTGATGGGACTTTGTCAGCCCATGATGGCCACTTATCGTCCTCACAACAGTCCGCTGATGGAGTGGGTACAGACGCGTGGCCGCATGCGTTCCAATAAGGCAATGATCAGCCGTAACAACCTGCGCGGTATGGTCGGAGCGCTGAAGAAAGGTGAGGCTGTCTGGTTCGCCCCCGATCAGGATTATGGACGCAAGGGAAGCAGCTTCGCACCGTTCTTTGCGGTTAAAGACGTTGCGACGACCAACGGCACCTTTGTGATTTCGCGTCTGTCGGGCGCCTCCATGCTGACCGTGACCATGGTGAGAAAAGCGGATAATTCAGGCTACCGTCTGCACATCTCTCCTGAAATGGCTAACTATCCACAAAACGAGTGCGAAGCAGCGGCGTTTATCAATAAAGTCATTGAAACTGAAATCATGCGTGCGCCAGAGCAGTATCTCTGGATGCATCGTCGATTCAAAACGCGTCCTCTTGGCGAAGCCTCGCTCTATATTTGATCGCTTTATAAAGGTTAGTTTCGCTAAGAAACTAACCTTTTCAAACACCTGTCATCACACCGCACTCCCCGCGTTCATTGCGTCGCTCAAAGTGATTTTATTGCGCGGCGAAATCAAACTGTCGCCGTTCCACGACACCCGTAACTATCGGAATTTATTTAAAAAAATCCCTCTTGCCACCCTCCATTTTTAGGCGTACATTAGCGCCGTCTGGCATCAGGAAAGCACAGAATTCTGAACTGGAGTTGGCGGCGTAACGGGAAAATTCTCATTTCCGTTTTGACCGGATTTCAGTTCTCTATAATCAGGTGGACTCTGTTTTTAAATGCGTACCACAAGATACGCGGAGCGATGAAACGTGAAATATTTCTTTATGGGCATTTCGGTGATTGTTTTAGTCTGGGCCGGAACCTTCGCCCTGATGATCTAGTGAAGAACATGCTGTCAAAAAAACAGGAGCCATTGGCTCCTGTTTTTTTATGTCATGACGACGCGGGGGTTTCAGCAACGCTCTTTGAGGAGAGTAGACCGTCGGCGCGGAACATACTCTTGATGCCCCTTACCGCCTGACGAATACGGTCGCTGTTTTCAATCAGGGCAAATCGCACATGGGTATCGCCATAATCACCAAAGCCAATGCCCGGTGACACACAGACCTTTGCATCCTGGAGCAGTTTTTTGGCAAACTCCAGCGACCCCATCGCCGCATACGGCTCCGGAATTTTAGCCCAGACGTACATGGACGCTTTCGGCATTTCTACCATCCAGCCCGCTTCATGTAACCCTTTGACCAGCACGTCGCGACGGCGCTTATACTGGGCAGCAATATCATGAACACATTGCTGATCGCCTTCCAGGGCAGCGATAGCCGCAACCTGTAGCGGCGTGAAGGTGCCGTAATCGTGGTAACTCTTAATGCGCGCCAGTGCACTCACCAGCGTTTTGTTACCCACCATAAAGCCAATACGCCAGCCCGCCATGTTGTAGCTTTTCGACAGGGTGAAGAACTCTACCGCCACGTCACGCGCGCCCGGGACCTGCATAATGGATGGCGCTTTCCAGCCATCATAGACGATGTCAGCATAGGCTAAATCGTGCACCACCAGCACGTCATAACGCTTCGCCAGCGCAACCACTTTCTCGAAGAAATCGAGCTCCACGCACTGAGCCGTTGGGTTCGACGGGAAACCGAGGATCATCATCTTTGGTTTCGGATAGCTTTCGCGAATCGCACGTTCCAGTTCGTTAAAGAAATCGACACCTTCCACCAGCGGCACCGAACGGACCTGCGCCCCGGCAATCACCGCGCCGTAGATGTGGATTGGGTAGCTGGGATTCGGTACCAGCACCGTATCGCCATGATCCAGGGTAGCCAGCATCAGGTGTGCCAGCCCCTCTTTCGAGCCGATGGTCACAATGGCTTCACTTTCAGGATCGATATCAACCTGATAGCGATCCTGATACCAGCGCGAGATCGCGCGACGTAAGCGAGGAATACCGCGAGACGTAGAGTACCCATGAGTATCCGGACGCTGCGCTACCGTGCAGAGTTTCTCTACAATGTGCGCTGGCGTTGGGCCATCAGGGTTACCCATACTGAAATCGATAATATCTTCGCCGCGCCGACGTGCAGCCATCTTCAGTTCAGCGGTGATATTGAAAACATAAGGGGGGAGACGATCGATACGCGTAAAACGGCGTTCAGGACTGAATTCAGCCATAGATTCCTCAGATTAACGTTAGCGCCCGGACCGTCCGAGCGACGCTGCCACTGATGTGGCGTGTTTAGAAAATAACCTGAAAAAAATCATGCTGTCGAGAGGGAAATGAAAAAAAAGCGTTCGCACAAAAACCGGAACATTGCTGTGGCTAAAAGCGGAAGCCTTTGTTTCAGGACTGTCTTTCTGATAGCTGTTATTTAACACAATGATATCAAAACAGTTACCTGACGCCTGCCCAACAATCGCAAGTCAGGACGCGTCAATCCTCACCCGATAATCCCCTTTGCAAATTATGGTTTTTCCTCATTTGATAAACCTGACGGATAGCTGGTCAATACGCGCCAGGTTTTTTATCATGGTTCTTTCCCGTTTTCCCAGGTCTGCTCGTGCACGAAATATTCACTATGCTGCTGGCGGTATTTGACCGTGCGGCATTAATGCTGATTTGCCTGTTCTTCCTTATTCGCATTCGCCTGTTCCGCGAGCTGTTGCACAAGTCTGCACACTCGCCTAAGGAGCTGCTGGCCGTTACCGCCATCTTTTCGCTGTTCGCCCTGTTCAGCACCTGGTCCGGCGTGCCGGTAGAGGGCTCGCTGGTTAACGTGCGCATTATCGCCGTGATGTCAGGCGGAATTTTGTTTGGCCCGTGGGTGGGCGTTATCACCGGTCTGATTGCCGGAACCCATCGCTACCTGATTGATATCGGCGGCGTAACGGCGGTGCCGTGCTTTATCACCAGCATTATCGCCGGGATATTGTCCGGCTGGATCAGCCGCAAAATCCCGAAAAAACAGCGCTGGCGCGCCGGGATTGTCGCGGGCATGGTGTGTGAAACGCTGACCATGATCCTGGTGGTTGTCTGGGCCCCCACCACCGCGCTGGGGCTGGATATCGTCTCGAAAATCGGTATTCCTATGATCCTCGGCAGCGTCTGCATCGGTTTTATCGTGCTGCTGGTGCAGAGCGTTGAAGGGGAAAAAGAGGCCAGTGCCGCGCGTCAGGCCAAGCTGGCGCTGGATATTGCCAACAAAACGCTGCCGCTTTTCCGCCACGTGAATGCCCAATCGCTGCGTCAGGTCTGTGAGATTATCCGCCACGACATTCATGCCGATGCCGTCGCCATCACCAATACCGACCATGTGCTGGCCTACGTCGGCGTGGGGGAGCACAACTATCGCGACAATGATGACACCATCAGCCCCACCACCAGGCAGGCGATCAACTACGGTAAAATCATCATTAAAAACAATGATGAAGCCCACCGAACGCCGGAAATACACTCCATGCTGGTGATCCCGCTGTGGGAGAAAGGTGTCGTAACGGGCACGCTGAAAATTTATTACTGTCACGCGCATCAGATCACCTCCTCTCTGCAGGAGATGGCCATTGGCCTGTCGCAGATTATCTCCACCCAACTTGAGGTCTCGCGGGCAGAACAGCTGCGTGAAATGGCAAATAAGGCAGAGCTGCGCGCGTTGCAGAGCAAAATCAATCCTCATTTCCTGTTTAACGCCCTGAATGCCATCTCCTCATCCATACGTCTTAATCCGGACACCGCCCGCCAGCTGATTTTCAACCTGTCGCGCTACCTGCGCTACAACATCGAGTTGAAAGATGACGAGCAGATCGACATCAAAAAAGAGCTGTATCAGATCAAAGACTACATCGCGATTGAGCAGGCACGCTTTGGCGACAAACTCACGGTTATTTACGATATTGATGAAGAGGTCAACTGCGTGATCCCAAGCCTGCTTATTCAGCCACTGGTCGAGAACGCGATTGTTCACGGTATTCAGCCCTGTAAAGGCAAAGGCGTTGTGACCATCAGCGTCACCGAAAGCGGTAACCGCGTGCGCATTGCCGTGCGCGATACCGGCCACGGGATTGATCCAAAGGTCATTGAGCGCGTGGAGTCTAACGAGATGCCCGGAAATAAAATCGGCCTGCTGAATGTGCACCACCGGGTGAAACTGCTTTATGGCGATGGACTGCATATTCACCGTCTTGAACCGGGCACCGAAATTGCTTTTTACGTCCCGAATGAACGCACTCCCGTTCATACATCACCATCACTGTTACCGTTGGGTGAGTAATATGAAAGTCATCATCGTAGAAGATGAAATTCTGGCTCAACAGGAGCTAAGCTGGCTTATCAAAACCCACAGCCGGATGGAGATTGTGGGCACCTTTGATGATGGTCTGGACGTGCTGAAGTTTCTGCAGCATAACCGGGTCGACGCCATTTTCCTGGATATCAATATCCCGTCGCTGGACGGCGTACTGCTGGCGCAGAACATCAATCAGTTTGCCCATAAGCCGTTTATTGTTTTCGTCACCGCCTGGAAAGAGCACGCCGTGGAGGCCTTCGAGCTGGAGGCGTTTGACTATATCCTCAAGCCTTACCAGGAGTCGCGAATAGTCAGCATGCTGCAAAAACTGGAAGCCGCATGGCAGCAGCAGAGCGCCCCCGCCAACGCCAGCCCAACAGTGCGGGAAAACGACACCATCAACCTGGTGAAAGACGAGCGCATCATCGTGACGCCGGTCAACGATATCTATTACGCTGAAGCCCATGAAAAAATGACGTTTGTCTATACGCGGCGGGAATCGTACGTGATGGCGATGAACATCACCGAGTTTTGCAGCAAGCTGCCGGCGGCACACTTTTTCCGCTGTCACCGGTCGTTCTGTGTGAATTTAAACAAGATCCGCGAGATCGAACCGTGGTTTAACAACACCTATATTTTACGCTTAAAGGATCTGGATTTTCAGGTGCCGGTGAGCCGCAGCAAGGTGAAAGAGTTCCGTCAGCTGATGCATCTGTAAAAGCCCCTCTCCCGGGGGAGAGGGCTGTGTCGTCAGAGGATTTGACCGAGAACCTGACGCAGGTGGGCACCCGAGCCAAGCAGGCCTGGGTTGTCATGCACAATAAGATAAACAGGAATGTCCTGTACGTAACTTCTGAAACGCCCTTTATCTTCAAACCCGCCGCGGAAGCCGGATGCTTTGAAGAACTCCAGGAAGCGCGGCACGATGCCGCCGGCAATGTAGACGCCACCAAAGGTGCCCAGCGTCAGCGCCAGGTTGCCGCCGAACCGCCCCATGATCACACAGAACAGCGACAGCGCGCGACGGCAGTCAATGCAGCTATCTGCCAGCGCGCGTTCGGTAACGTCTTTCGGCTGCAGATTTTCCGGCAGACGGCCGTCCGATTTCACGATCGCCCGGTACAGGTTCACCAGCCCCGGACCGGAGAGGACGCGCTCGGCAGAAACGTGGCCGATCTCCGCACGTAACTCTTCGAGGATAATCCCCTCTTCTTCACTGTTTGGCGCAAAGTCCACGTGGCCTCCTTCACCCGGCAGGCTCACCCAGCGCTGGGCAACATGCACCAGATGCGAAACGCCCAGGCCCGTACCAGCCCCGTAAACCGCAATCGGCTTGCCTTCGACCGGTTCAGCGCCGCCAAACTGGATCAGATGCTCAGGCTTCAGCATCGGGATCGCCATGGAGACCGCGGTGAAGTCGTTGATGATTTCAAGATGCGCAAAACCGAGGTTTTTTTTCATCTCAGCGATGGAGAATGCCCAGGTATGGTTGGTCATGGCGACCCAGTCACCGGTTATCGGGCAGGCAATCGCGATGCAGCCATCTTCGACGCTGATCTGATGCTCTTCCAGATAGACGCGGACAACGGCCTCAAGGGAGGGATAATCCAGCCCCGAGTAGGTTTTCGCCCGGGAAATTTCACCGCTACTTACATCGCACAATGCGAGGCGTGCGTTCGTGCCGCCCACATCACCTACCAAAGCATACTTTGTCATTCTTCTACTGCTCCGCTAAAGTCAGAATAAATCTTTTGGGACACTGTAAATTCAAGGCGTGATAACAACAACGACCGGAAGGTGAATGCCCGTGGATTATCGATCTTCGTCACAGAATAACTTTACCGTTTCAGCACCTTTTGCACTATTGCCATAAGGCTTAATGTGCAAAGTAACGTCATTGCGTTTTGTACAAGGAAATCATCATGCTCCACCCGCGAGCCAGAACCATGCTGTTGCTGGCCATTCCGGCGTTAATCATTGGTGTGGTCTCAAGTCTGGTGCTCATTGTCGTGATGAAAGTCGCGTCGGTGCTGCAAACCATGTTATGGACGGCGCTTCCAGTAAAACTGGGGGTCGCCGCCGATTCGCCTGCGTGGATCGTCATCATGCTAACGCTGACCGGTATTGCGGTAGGCCTGGTGATCCGTTTCAGCCCCGGGCATGCCGGGCCTGACCCGGCGCAGGAGCCTCTGATTGGTGCCCCGGTGCCCCCTTCAGCGCTGCCAGGGCTTATTATTGCCTTGATTATGGGTCTGGCAGGCGGCGTCAGCCTGGGCCCTGAACATCCCATCATGGCGGTGAATATTGGGATGGCGGTGTTCCTCGGTGCACGCATTTTGCCCCGCGTAAGCGCGCTGGACTGGACCATTCTCGCCTCCGCAGGCACCATCGGGGCGCTTTTCGGCACGCCTGTTGCCGCTGCGCTGATCTTTTCTCAGACGCTCAGCAGCAATAATGATGTTCCGCTCTGGGATAAACTCTTCGCCCCGCTGATGGCCGCCGCCGCCGGGGCGTTGACGACCAGCCTGTTTTTCCATCCCCATTTTTCACTCTCCCTGCCCCACTATGGCCAGATGCAGATCGCCGATATTTTCAGCGGCGCCATCGTGGTCGCCATTGCCATCGCACTGGGAATGGTGGCGGTATGGTGCCTTCCACGCCTGCACCGTCTGGTGCATAAGCTCAAACACCCGGTGTTGATTCTGGGAACCGGCGGTTTGATTCTCGGTCTTTTAGGTGCCATCGGCGGGACGATAACGCTGTTTAAAGGTCTGGATGAAATGCAGCAACTGGCTTTCAGCCAGGTGTTTAGCGTATCCGATTATCTGCTGTTTGCGCTGATAAAACTCGCCGCGCTGGTGGTGGCTGCTGCCTGTGGTTTCCGCGGTGGACGCATCTTCCCGGCGGTGTTTATCGGCGTTGCGCTGGGGCTGATGCTGCATGAACATGTCGATGCCGTACCGGCGGCGATTACCGTCTCCTGTTCGATTCTGGGGCTGGTGCTGGTGGTGACGCGCGATGCCTGGCTGAGTCTGTTTATGGCCGCCGTGGTGGTGCCGGATACTACCCTTATCCCGTTACTGTGCATCGTGATGTTGCCCGCCTGGCTCCTGCTGGCGGGCAAACCGATGATGATGGCCTGGCGAAACGACAGGTAATCAGGCGCTATTGCGCGCCTCCAGCGCCCTGGTAATCGCCCCCAGCAGCGGCGGGATGTCCGCTTTCGGCAGCATCACTTCAACCAGCGAGAGCCGCTCGTGGTGCGCCACTTTTTCGAGGACGTCCGCCAGTTCCTCCGCTTCACTGACCCGCCAGCACTGGGCCTGAGGATCGAGGCTCAGTGCCTGCGGAATTTGCGTCCAGTTCCAGAGCGCAATGTCGTTATACCGCTGCTCAGGTCCATGGATCGCCCTTTCCACCGTGTACCCTTCGTTGTTAAGCACCAGAATGATGGGGTGCTGTTTATCCCGCAGCATCGAGCCGAGCTCCTGAATGGTGAGCTGCGCCGCGCCATCTCCAGTCAGCACGATTACGCGCCGGTTCGGGCAGGCCGTTTGCGCACCAAATGCCGCCGCCAGCGTGTAGCCAATCGATCCCCACAGCGGCTGAACGATAAAATTCACGTCTGCCGGAAGGCGAAGATCGATCGCGCCGAAGGCCGACGTCCCCTGATCGGCAAGAATGATGTCCCCCGGGCGAATAAACGTCTGTAGCGTTCTCCAGAAATTCTCCTGCGTCAGAGTGCCGTCCGGCTGCGGGTAGGCCATCGCGCTTTGAGACGACGGTGCAGGCGTGCCGTGTACGTGCTGCTTGCACAGGTCCACCAGCGTCTCAATCGCCTGATGCATCGAAATGCCGGTAAACCAGACATCACCGACGCGGGCGGCATGAGGCTGGACTTCAATGGTTTGCGCCGGGGTTAACTGGTGGGTGAAGCCAGCGGTCAGGGTATCGGTAAATCGCGTCCCGATGCACAGCACCGTGTCCGCCCCTTCAATGGCCTCTTTCACCGCGCCGGCGCTCGCCGAACCGCTGTACGTACCGTAAAAACCCGCGTGACGTTCGTCAAAAATGCCCTTACCCATCAGCATGGTGGCGTGCGCCATCGGCACGTCTTTGACCCACTTCTGCAGGGCATGTTTCAGGCCATGGCGCAGGACAAGGAAATCAGCCAGCAGCGCGGTACGCTTGCTCATGGCCAGCTTGTTCTCGGCGGCATCGCGGAACGCCTTCAGGCAGGCACTATCGGCATGCGCATGTCTGAGAGTGAGAGCGTTTACAGGCGGGGTGGCAGCCTTTTTAGCCACATCAGCAGGCAGCATCAGGTAGCCTGGGCGACGCTCCCGGAGCATGGTGGTCAGTACCCGGTCGATCTCATAACAGGCGTTTTGTTCGGTCAGGATCGCCTGGGCGGCCGTGATCGGCTCGCTCATATGGTAAAAGTGACGGAACTCGCCATCACCCAGCGTATGGTGCAGCAGTTCCCCTCGTTGCTGCGACGCCGTCCCCGGCGCGCCCACAATATGTAATACCGGAACGTGCTCAGCATAGCTGCCAGCGATGCCATTCATGGCGCTTAACTCTCCTACGCCGAACGTCGTCAGCAGCGCGGCGAAGCCCTTACATCGGGCATAGCCATCAGCGGCATAAGAGGCGTTTAATTCATTGGCACAGCCCACCCAACAGATATCCGGGCTGTCTATCACGTGGTCGAGAAACTGCAGGTTGTAGTCGCCTGGCACGCCAAACAGATGATCGGCTCCACATTCTGTAAGACGGTCCAGCAGGTAATCGGCGACGCAGTATGGGGTACGCATGAACAGGTATCCTTCTAATGTTGACCTCACTTTGAGTATTAAAGAAGCGTGATGACTGTCCAGAATCGGCAGTAAGAAGAGCATGGAAAGAATGCTTTACAAAAAAGGCTGCGCTATGCTGTTTTTTTTCAGGTAAATGTAAACGCATACACTGATTCTTATCTTCAGCGCCAGAGGTCACCAGAATGGGTTATCAGCCGGACCAAAATCGTTATCAGACAATGGAATATCGCCGCTGCGGACGCAGCGGGCTTTCGTTGCCCGCCATCTCACTTGGGCTGTGGCATAATTTTGGCGACGCCACGCTGTTGGAAAACAGCCGTCAACTTTTACAGCGTGCGTTCGATTTGGGCATTACGCATTTCGACCTTGCCAACAACTATGGTCCGCCACCCGGATCTGCCGAACGTAATTTCGGCCGTATTTTGCAGGAAGATTTCCTGCCCTGGCGTGATGAGCTCATTATCTCAACCAAAGCCGGTTATACGATGTGGGAAGGCCCGTACGGCGACTGGGGGTCACGTAAATATCTGCTGGCAAGCCTCGATCAAAGTCTGAAACGCATGGGGCTGGAGTATGTGGATATCTTCTATCACCACCGTCCAGACCCCCAAACACCGCTGCAGGAAACCATGAAAGCGCTTGACCATGTGGTGCGTCAGGGAAAAGCCTTGTATGTCGGGTTATCCAACTACCCGGCTGTTCTGGCTCGCAAGGCGATTGATATCCTCAACGATCTCGGTACGCCCTGCCTTATCCACCAGCCAAAATACTCCATGTTTGAACGTGCGCCGGAAGCGGGGCTGCTGGAGGTGCTGCAGGAAAAAGGGGTCGGCTGCATTCCCTTCTCGCCGCTCGCCGGCGGGCAACTGACCAACCGCTATCTGAATGGTATTCCCGCAGATTCACGCGCGGCAAGCGACAGTAAGTTCCTTAATCCTGAGCAGATCACCGAAGAGAAACTGGAAACGGTAAGAAAGCTCAATGCCATGGCGGAAGGCCGTGGTCAGAAGCTCTCGCAGATGGCGCTGGCCTGGATATTACGCCACGAGGCGGTCACGTCTGTTCTTATTGGTGCCAGTAAAACCACACAGATAGAGGATGCGGTGGGCATGCTTAAGAATCGCCATTTCAGCGCAGAAGAGCTGGCTACCATTGACGGGATCCTGAACGGCTCAAAATAGATACGCTTTTAGCAAAAAGTGCTATCACTTCTGAATTCGGAGTTGAGGCGATGAAACGAGTCTTTACCAACTCGTAAAATTGCGTTAACAGGCCCCACAAGGCCCCGATCGTGAAGGAGAAAGAGTATGTTCAGGTCACTGATTCTTGCAGCGGTATTACTGGCTTCGGCCCCGCTGGTCGCCACTGCTGGCGAAATCACCCTGTTGCCATCAGTAAAATTACAAATTGGCGATCGTGACGACTACGGCAGATACTGGGACGGTGGCTACTGGCGCGACCGTGATTACTGGCATCGTCACTATGAGTGGCGCGGCGATCGCTGGTGGAAACATGACAACGGCAGACACCGTGGGTGGTATAAAGACAACGCCTATGAGCGCGGCTACCGTGAAGGCTGGAATGACCGTGATGACCGCCGCGGCGGTTGGGGTCGCGGAAAAGGCCATGGTCACGGCCACGGTCATGGCCGTCACTAATCTAAAAAGGAGCCTCCCGGCTCCTTTTTTTATAACCCTAGTGCCGTCCCTATCAACAACCACAGGTTCAGCGCGACCACCACAACCACAATGGCCCACCCGGTCCTTTTCACCAGCGTTGAGTTAACCAGCTCACCCATCAGGGTTTTGTTGCTGGTAAAGATCAGCAGCGGCACCAGCGCCAGCGCAATCCCAAAACTCAGCAGCACCTGGCTCATCACCAGAATTCGCGTGGGATCGAGCCCCATCAGAATCACGATAAATGACGGCAGCATGGTGACAGTACGACGCACCCACAACGGAATATGGAACCGGACAAACCCCTGCATGACCACCTGGCCTGCCAGGGTGCCCACAACAGTGGAAGAGAGACCGGCAGCCACCAGGCTCAGTCCAAATATCGTCGCGGCAGCATGGCTCAGTAACGGCTCCAGGGTGAGATAAGCCTGGTCGAGATCGGCAATGCCGGTATGGCCGTTAAAGTGGAAAGCAGCAGCGGCGGTCGCCATCATCGCCAGATTCACAAACCCGGCGATGGTCATGGCGATGGCCACATCCCATTTTGTCGCAGAGTAACGCTCTTTCCGCGTCCCGCCATGCAGATGCTGCGTTAATGAGGAGTGAAGGTAAATCACATGCGGCATGATGGTCGCGCCCAGCACCCCGGCGGCGAGGAACACTGCTTCCGAGGTTGGCAAATCTGGGATCAACATCCCTTTACCGAGCTGCGCCAGATTCGGCTGGGAGAAAATCAGCTCGACAATGTACGCCGCCGCGACAAACAGCAGCAGACCGCCGATGACCTTCTCCAGCGGTTTTTGACCGCGACGCTGCAGCATCAGGATCAGGAACGTGGCGATCCCGGTCAGCACCGCCCCCTGCAGCAGCGACACGCCCAGAATCAGTTTGAACCCGATAGCCGCGCCGATAAATTCAGCGAGGTCCGTTGCCATGGCGATGATTTCTGCCTGCACCCAGTAAAGCCAGACGGCCGGGCGCGGGTAATGGTCGCGAATTTGCTCCGCCAGGTTTTTACCGGTGGCAATGCCCAGTTTTGCGGAGAGCATTTGAATCAGCATCGCCATCAGGTTCGCCCAGACGACCACCCACAGCAGTTTATAGCCGAAGCTGGCCCCGGCCTGAATATTGGTCGCAAAGTTACCTGGATCGATATAGCCAATGGCAGCAATGAACGCAGGTCCCATTAATGCGAACCGCAACTTGCGCGCTGCTCTGCCACTGCTACCCTCTACGCGACTGTTTGTCATGTCTGCCTCTGAAATATAGCCTTTGCTATGTTTAATGCTACCAAAATGAGAATGATTATCAAGATCATTTATGACGTTAACAGTGATTTCTCTGATAGCTTTGAACGATAGACGGGCGGGTAATCGGGGGCGATCTAACAGAAACTGAAATCGCGCGCTCTTTTGTGAAGACTAGCACACAAACTTAACTTTTCACTCATTTACCTAACATAACGAAAATGTATTGTGGATCACTATTTTTGAGACTCGTCACAGGATGTAACTATAGTGTGCCCTTGATCTCGTTTTCTTTTCCCTTGTTACATAGAATGTGCACGAAAATTAAACCTGCCTCATATTTGGAGCAAATATGGACCGCGTCCTTCATTTTGTCCTGGCACTTGTTGTCGTTACTGCACTCGCATTGCTGGTCAGCACAGACCGCAAAAAAATTCGTATTCGTTATGTTGTCCAACTGCTGGTCATTGAAGTTTTACTTGCGTGGTTCTTCCTGAACTCCAACGTAGGCCTTGGCTTCGTGAAAGGCTTCTCCGAAATGTTCGAAAAACTGCTCGGATTCGCCAATGAAGGAACGAACTTTGTCTTCGGTAAGATGAACGATGAAGGTCTGGCATTCTTCTTCCTGAAGGTACTGTGCCCTATCGTCTTCATCTCTGCGCTGATCGGTATTCTGCAGCACATCCGTGTTCTGCCGTTTGTGATTCGTGGCATTGGTTTCCTGTTATCCAAAGTCAACGGCATGGGTAAGCTGGAATCGTTCAACGCCGTGAGCTCCCTGATCCTCGGTCAGTCTGAGAACTTCATCGCGTATAAAGATATTCTCGGCAAGATGTCCCGCAACCGCATGTACACCATGGCGGCCACCGCAATGTCTACCGTATCCATGTCGATCGTGGGCGCGTATATGACCATGCTGGAGCCAAAATACGTGGTTGCTGCGCTGGTTCTGAACATGTTCAGCACCTTTATTGTTCTGTCGCTGATCAACCCGTACCGCGTTGACGCCAGCGAAGAGAACATCCAGATGTCAAACCTGCACGAAGGTCAGAGCTTCTTCGAAATGCTGGGTGAATATATTCTGGCTGGTTTCAAAGTGGCGATTATCGTTGCCGCCATGCTGATCGGCTTTATTGCACTGATTTCTGCACTGAACGCCCTGTTCGCCGCGGTGCTGGGTATCTCCTTCCAGGGCATTCTGGGCTACATCTTCTACCCGGTTGCATGGGTGATGGGGGTTCCTGCTCACGAAGCGCTGCAGGTGGGCAGTATCATGGCGACCAAACTGGTTTCTAACGAATTCGTTGCGATGATGGATCTGCAGAAAATTGCCAGCACGCTTTCTCCACGCGCGGAAGGCATTCTGTCCGTGTTCCTGGTCTCCTTCGCGAACTTCTCGTCTATCGGTATTATCGCCGGTGCGATTAAAGGTCTGAACGAAGAACAGGGTAACGTGGTTTCTCGCTTCGGCCTGAAACTGGTTTACGGCTCTACCCTGGTGAGCGTTCTGTCTGCGTCTATCGCAGCACTGGTACTATAACCTTCTACTGTTAAACAAAAAACCGGGAGCCTGCTCCCGGTTTTTTTATGCCCGTAACGCTTCCAGCGGTCTGGGTTTACCGATCAGATAGCCCTGCAGATAATCCACACCGCAGCGAAGCAGCATCTCCCGCTGCGCCGGTGTTTCGACGTATTCCGCAACGACGCACAGTGATTTGGTCTTCGCCAGATTACACATTGACTGCACGATCATCGCATCCATGTCATCTGTACAAATATCTTTCACAAAACAGCCGTCAATTTTAATGATGTCCGCCTGCAGACGTCGCAGACGCTCATAGTTAGCGTAGCCGGTACCAAAATCATCAATCGCAATCCGGAAACCGTAATCCCGCAGTTGCTGAATATTGTTGATGCTGCTGCCTGAATTTGAGAAAGCCTGTTCCTCCGTAATTTCAATCACGACAGCCTGCGGCGCGACGCCATACCGTTCAAAGAGCGCACAAATCTCGCCAGCGACCTCTTTTTGCATCAGCGTCAGCGGCATCAGATTGACCGAGAAGCGGGCACCGGCCTGCGTTTCAGGATTGGCGCGCAGCCACATCAGTAGCTTTTCCATAATGCACATATCGAACCGATGGCTCAGGTTAAACTGGGCAATCAATGGAATAAAGCGATCGGGGGTAATGATCTCCCCTTCACTTTCCATGCGCGCCAGGATCTCGTTGTACCCACTACCGTCCGCCTTCTGGATGGGCTGCGCGTATAAATGGAACTGCCCTGCATCCAGCGCATGCTTAATCCGCGCGAGCATGAGTACGCGTTCGGTCGTTTGCCCTGATGCCGCTTCCAGGCTGTTAGTGAGCGCAAGCACGTTGTGCGCGCCACAGGCCTGCTCTGCCAGCCAGCTCAACTGGCCCAGCGTGTGATGCAGCTTTTCGCCGTTTTCGACCATTCCCCAGGATGCGCCAAATTCAATATCCAGCCCGGTGTTGTTCCAGAAAATCTTACTGCTGTTGAGCCGGTCGACCATAGTCTGAAGGCGTTCAGCAATGTCTGACCCGAGCAATACCAGCACCAGCTCGCTTCCGGGCAACTGGAAGATCATCTCATCCTTCTGCAAAAGCGGCTGAAGCGACGTGGCAATCGTTCGTTTGCAATGCACCCGCATGAGGATCCCGTAGTGGCGGCTCAAAAACTCCAGGTTGTCCATGCGCAGAATGCACACTTTAGCAGCCGGGTGGATCTCAAGATAATCCTCCAGCGCACGAATATTGGGCAAACCGGTTAACGGGTCGGTGAGCGCCCTTCCCTGCCAGCCCCGCTTCAGCCACTCGCTGCGCTGGTAAATGCGCGACATATACAGCAGACAGATGGCGAAAGAGATCAACACGGAGAGGATGAAGGAGAGCGAATGGCCCGATTCCACCCCGTTAAGGAAGTTGTAGTTGTAGTTCAACAGCAGGAGCGCTGATGTGGCCCAAAGCAGAGAGATAAGCGCGTAGGTCAGGTGACTTATCGCTAGCGTAAAAAGAATAAAAATCAGCGGCATTAAATAGCCCGCAATGACGGGCGATTCAAAAGGCCCACATAAAATGACGAGAATGAAACTTAACAGTATTAGCCAGACGAAAATATATAATGAATTCTTGTGTAAAAACACCGGCTTCACGCTTCGCCGCCAGAAGGTCACGGCATAACGAGGATTAATTATCATTCTTAATGGGTAATAGAACATCATGGTAAAAATCAGCGCTGCGCATATCAGGCTTTGGATGTCCACTACGTTATAAATTACCGTGCCTTCGCCGAAAAAGGTTGAAATAGTCAGCGGGAAATCAAATAAATAGCCTGCCATATACATCGACAGCTTAATGCCTACCGGCACGATAAAACCGAGCCAGAAGATACGTAATCCGATATGCTTGTTAGGGATGCAGTAGCGCCAGCGCTTACCCAGTATAAGACGCAGCACGCCGCACGCTGCGAACAACGCAAAGGTCTTACAGAACAGTAATACTGAATATTGTAGCGGTGCTAAATTAACGTAAAATAAATTAGTGACAGTAAAACCTAACAATATGGGAAGTATGGCCCTGCGCCCAAATAGCAAAATAATCGCCAGCATAACGCTTAGCGGTAACCATGCTAAATAAACGTCGTGACCATTAACCATTGCGCGGGGAGAAAGATAACGGGAGACAGGTACCGCAATCAGGCATAGCACCAGGGCAATTATAAATATCTTTACGTTATTGTAAGTTTTTCTATTCATTAAGCAGGGACGTATATTATCCGTTCGTATCATTGACCGGATGGATAATATGTTTATTAATTGCGCGAATCAAGTTCAAGTCTATTTATGGACTGGTTTATTGATGTCGATTGAGGCGAGAGACAGAAATACCTCTATTTGATAACAAAAGAAGGTAATGGACATAACAAACAGATAAAAAAAACCCTCGTCATTTGACGAGGGTTTACAATTTTGGTGGAGCTAAGCGGGATCGAACCGCTGACCTCTTGCATGCCATGCAAGCGCTCTCCCAGCTGAGCTATAGCCCCACATGTGACTTTACTGACCGCACTCTGTTGGGTTCAGAGTTTGGTGGAGCTAAGCGGGATCGAACCGCTGACCTCTTGCATGCCATGCAAGCGCTCTCCCAGCTGAGCTATAGCCCCATCGTAAAGCTGTCATGTTGACGGGCGGCATAATATGAATTCCGCTGCGGAGTGTCAACGGCAAAATCAATACCCGCCGTTCAATCGCCGAAAAATCATGCAAATGAATCACTTTGCGAGCCTGCTCGCAGTCATGAGTTAAGCCTGTCACGTTTTCGTCTAAAACGGTGCTATAAAATGAACCGTTAATTGACCCCACAAATATTCAGGAAATTGCATGATCAAGGAACGAATGACGCCAGAAGAGTTAGCCCTCCTCACTGGCTATAGCCGCCAGACCATCAATAAATGGGTACGCAAAGAGGGTTGGATTACATCGCCAAAACCGGGAGTCCAGGGCGGGAAAGCGCGTCTGGTGCATGTGAACGAAAAAGTGCGTGACTTTATTCGCAGTGCACGACGGGCAACTGAAACGCCCGAGCTGCCCGAAGGCACCAGCCACGACAGTTCGCTTCATACCCTGCTCCTGACGCTGGCCAACGAAATGACGCCGGAAGAACAGAAACAGATGACATCGCTGTTACTGCGGGAAGGGATTACCGGATTGCTGCAACGTTTAGGGATTCGCGATCGGAATGAATATTAAAAATTTACCTGGCAAAATGACCACGGAAGAACTGGCGCTAATTTTGGGGGTTGCCAGGCAAACGGTTAATCGCTGGATACGCCAGCAGGCGTGGAAAACCGAAGGGCTCAACGGTGTGAAAGGCGGTCGGGCGAGGCTTATTCATGTTGATGCACGCGTGAAAGACTATATTAAGCGCCTCCCGGCGATCCGGAGCCGTCAGGCGGTTTACCATCTCGCGGAGGCCACCACCGCATATCATAGCTCCCCTACAAGCCTGCGCCCGGGCATTATTGAGACGCTGGAGAATATGACTGAGCTGGAGCAGAAGCGTCTGGAAGACTTTTTGAAACGCGAAGGGATACGCGGCTTTCTTACGCGCCTGGATATTGCTGAACACAATGCATAAAAAAACGGCAGGTTACCCTGCCGTTCTTCTTTTCGGGGACGTCATTACTGCTGGTTTTCACGCTCGGCGATAAAGTCCAGCGCCTTGTTAATGCGCGTCACGCTGCGGGACTTGCCGATAGCATGGACAGTCACATCCAGCGCCGGAGACTGGCCTGCACCGGTCACCGCAACGCGCAGTGGCATACCCACTTTACCCATGCCCACTTCCAGCTCGTCGGCCGTCGCCTGAATGGCATGATGCACATTCTCAGCGGTCCACTCGGTGAGTGCAGCAAGCTTGTCACGTACCACTTCCAGCGGCTGACGCGCAACAGGGCGGAGATGTTTCTTCGCGGCGTCGGCGTCAAACTCATCAAACTCTTCATAGAAGTAGCGGCAGCTTTCAGCAATCTCTTTCAGCGTCTTGCAGCGCTCGCCGAGCAGTCTCACCAGATCTGCCAGTTCAGGGCCGGTGCGGGTATCAATATTTGCCTGCTCAATGTGCCACTGCAGGTACGTCGCCACATATTCTGGCTGCATGGTATTGATGTAATGGTGGTTCAGCCACAGCAGTTTGTCGGTGTTGAACGCGCTCGCCGATTTACTCACAGAACTCAGAGAGAACAGTTCGATCATCTCTTCGCGGCTGAAGATCTCCTGGTCACCGTGAGCCCAGCCGAGACGCACCAGATAGTTCAGCAGTGCTTCCGGCAGGTAGCCGTCATCGCGGTACTGCATAACGCTTACCGCACCGTGACGTTTAGACAGTTTTTTCCCGTCGTCGCCGTTGATCATCGAAACGTGCGCATAGACAGGCACAGGTGCGTTCAGTGCTTTAAGGATGTTGATCTGACGTGGCGTGTTGTTGATATGGTCTTCACCACGAACAACGTGGGTAATTTCCATATCCCAGTCGTCAACCACAACGCAGAAGTTATACGTTGGAGAACCGTCGGTACGGCGGATGATCAGGTCATCCAGCTCCTGGTTGCTGAATTCGATCGGACCACGGATCTGGTCGTCGAAGATCACAGAGCCCTCTTGCGGGTTAGCAAAACGCACCACGCAAGGCTCATCAGCGGCATGTTCGCTGTGGTCGTGACGGCAACGGCCGTCATAGCGTGGCTTTTCACCGTTTGCCATCTGCTCTTCACGCAGCGCATCCAGACGCTCTTTGGAGCAGTAGCATTTATACGCTGTGCCCGCGACCAGCATCTCATCAATGACAGCGTTATAGCGGTCAAAGCGTTTAGTCTGGAAGTAAGGACCTTCATCCCACTCCAGATTCAGCCAGTTCATCCCATCCATAATGGCTTCAATTGCTTCTGGCGTGGAGCGCTCAAGATCGGTGTCTTCAATACGCAGCACGAACTCACCTTTGTTGTGGCGTGCAAAGAGCCAGGAATAGAGAGCAGTACGAGCACCACCGACGTGCAGATAGCCTGTCGGGCTCGGCGCGAAGCGAGTTTTGATTTTCATGAAATGGCCTTACGTTATAAAGATGCCGGTAATCGGCAAATCCCGGGGAAAAAACGATGGGCAATATTCTATCACTGTGGGGGGATTCCTCAATGTTGATCCCTTTATCGGGAAGGAGTTTGCGATTTTTGTTTAGAAATCATGCGCCACTGCCCGTTTCGCGATCGTTTTGTCTAATTTTACGACGAACGAATAAAAACTTTAGAAAATGCGTTGACTCATTTTCAACTCTCCCTATAATGCGACTCCACACAGCGGGGGTGATTAGCTCAGTTGGTAGAGCATCTCCTTTACACGGAGGGGGTCGGCGGTTCGAGCCCGTCATCACCCACCATCTACTTCGCGTAGACTCGCAGTGTAGATAAGCATTGAGATTGGGCGATTAGCTCAGTTGGTAGAGCATCTCCTTTACACGGAGGGGGTCGGCGGTTCGAGCCCGTCATCGCCCACCATTCTCATCTTATCGCAGCAGTTCCGAAATGGGCGATTAGCTCAGTTGGTAGAGCATCTCCTTTACACGGAGGGGGTCGGCGGTTCGAGCCCGTCATCGCCCACCATTTCGGGTCGTTAGCTCAGTTGGTAGAGCAGTTGACTTTTAATCAATTGGTCGCAGGTTCGAATCCTGCACGACCCACCAATGTAAAAAAGCGCCCTAAAGGCGCTTTTTTGCTATCTGCGATATATATGATTCGAACCTGTTGCAGGTTCGAGCCGAACGTAGTGAGGCACCGGAGCCGTTTTCGGCGACGGCCCGAAGGGCGAGGCGAAGCCGAGTCATCCTGCACGACCCACCAATGTAAAAAAGCGCCCTAAAGGCGCTTTTTTGCTATCTGCGATATAAAAAATGTGAACCTGCCGCATTTTCCTCAAGCTAATCCCGTCGGTGCCGATACCTCTGTTTTATAACGCGAGGAAAAAGTATGACGACCATTCAGGCTTCAACCCAACCTATTCAGACCAGCGGCGGGAGCGGTACTTCCAGTAGTAACGATATCGCCGCGCAAATCAGCCGCATTCTCGATAAGATCAAAAAGCTGACTCAGCAGTTAAAAGAGCTGGCGAACAGCCCCGGCAGCACGGATGAGAAGAAAAAGCAGCAGGAACTGATTCAGACCCAGATCAAAGTGCTGCAGGCGCAGCTCGCCGCGCTGCAGCGCCAGCAGGCGGAAGAGGCGCAGAAGAAACAGGATCAAAAGCTCGGCAAAGTGGAAGGTGTGAACAGCCCGTCAGACTCGCATCAGATCGATATCTACATCTAATCTTCTGATGCGTTAAACAGTGGGTCGCGTATGCGGGCCTCGGTTAATCGCTGTGCCTGGATACGCACCACTTCCCAGATGGCCTGGGCAGCCCCCGAGAGGGAACGATTTTTTCGCCGGACCAGCATCAGCTTTCTCTCCACAACGGGCGTGAGTCGCTTCACGGCCAGCCGGCTTCCCTGCGGCAGGGGAAGCGCCAGGGCGGGTAACACGCTGATCCCGATTCCGGCTTCCACCATCGGAAACAGCGTCGCCGGGTGACCAATTTCCTGTACGATCGTTGCCGTTACGCCCTGATTCACCAGCGCGGAGTCAATCAACGGACGGCTGCCCGAGGCATAGTCCTGTAATACCAGGTTCGCGCCCTGCAGGCGCTGCCAGCTGACCTCCGGCAAGATTGCCAGCGGATCGTCGTCCCGACAGAGCAGTAAAAAAGGCTCTGAAAGCACGCTCTCACACGTCAGATCGCTCACCTGGCCGGGATCGATAACAATACCGAAATCCACATCTCCCTGGCGGATGCTTTCCAGCACCCACTGCTGCGGCCTGTCATGCAACACAAAATCGATATCCGGATAACGCTGGTTGCCCTCTGCGATACATTGCGGGATAAGGTGTGCAGAAATTGTCTGGCTGGCTGCGACCCGCACCGTCCCCGAAAGCTGCTGCCCCAGTCTCCCGACGTCTCTGAGCGTGCTGTTCAGTTCATCCAGCAGCCGTTCGAGGCGCAAAGCCAGCTGTTGCCCCGCTTCGGTCAGGACAACCTCGCGCGTGGTACGGTCAAGCAGCCTCACGCCGGTCTGATTCTCCAGCTCTTTCACACTGTGGCTGACCGCCGACTGGCTCAGGCCAATCATCTCCCCTGCCCGACTAAAGCTGCGGGCCTGCGCGACGGTAACGAAAATACGAAGCTGGCGTAACGAGTAATTCATCTGTTTTGTTCATGAATGGATGCAATAAATCAATTTTATTTCTCAAATGGAAAAAAGCACAATAGCGACATCTGTTTTCAGGAGTCATTATGAAACTATTTCGTATTGTTGATCCGTTTACGCTTACCCTGGTCGTTACCGTTTTACTGGCCTCTTTCTTTCCCGCTCGCGGGGGATTCGTCCCGTTCTTTGAAGGGCTAACCACGGCCGCCATCGCCCTGCTGTTCTTTATGCACGGAGCGAAACTCTCCCGCGAAGCCATTATCGCCGGCGGTAGCCACTGGCGACTGCATCTGTGGGTGATGTGCAGCACCTTTATTCTTTTCCCGATCCTCGGCGTGCTGTTTGCCTGGTGGGCGCCGGTTAACGTCGACCCGGCGCTCTACACCGGTTTCCTGTATCTGTGTATTTTGCCGGCCACCGTGCAGTCCGCCATTGCGTTTACCTCTCTGGCGGGAGGGAACGTAGCGGCCGCCGTCTGCTCGGCATCGGCATCCAGTCTGCTGGGGATTTTCGTCTCCCCGCTGCTAGTCGGCCTGCTGATGAACATGCACGGCGCGGAAGGTAACCTTGAGCAGGTGGGCAAAATCTGTCTGCAACTGCTGCTGCCGTTTGTGCTGGGCCATCTCTCCCGACCGTGGACCGGCGCGTTTGTGGCAAAGCACAAGAAATGGATTTCAAAAACCGACCAGTCGTCGATTCTGCTGGTGGTCTATTCCGCCTTCAGTGAAGCGGTCGTGAACGGAATCTGGCACAAGGTGGGCGCAGGCTCGCTGCTGTTTATCGTGGTGGTCAGCCTCATCCTGCTGGCGATTGTGATTGCCGTGAACGTCTTTGTGGCACGCAAGTGCGGATTCAACAAAGCGGATGAGATCACCATTGTCTTCTGCGGTTCGAAGAAGAGCCTGGCAAACGGTATCCCGATGGCCAACATTTTGTTCCCGACCTCGGTGATTGGGATGATGGTGCTACCGCTGATGATTTTCCATCAGATCCAGCTGATGGTCTGCGCGGTGCTGGCGCGTCGCTATAAGCGCCAGACGGAAAAACTGGCGCAGGAAGAGACCCGCGCCGCGAAGGCTTAAGGACGTTTCAGGGGCTGGACCAGCTGGGTCAGCCCCTCCGTTTTGATCAGTAACGTGATAGCCATCAGCTCGCCCAGTCGCCCGGCCGGGAATTCATCCTTGCGGGCAAACCACAGGAGATACTCCTCCGGCAGGTCAATCAGCCTGCGGCCCTTATATTTACCGAACGGCATCTCCATATTGGCGATCTCGACGAGCTGCTCTTTCTCCACCTTACTCTCCTAACAGACGCATCATTTCCGCTTCGTCGATAACCTCTATCCCCAGCTCCTGGGCTTTCGCCAGCTTGGAACCGGCGGCTTCCCCGGCGATCACCAGGTCGGTTTTCTTCGACACGCTGCCCGCCACTTTAGCTCCCAGCGCGACCAGACGTGCTTTTGCATCATCACGTGATAGCTGGCTCAGGCTGCCCGTCAGCACCACCGTTTTACCGGCGAACGGGCTGTCGATCTCTTCGGCATTGACAACGACCGGCGCAGGCCATTTGATGCCCTCTGCCAGCAGTTTGCCGATGACCTCGCGGTTGCTCTCTTCAGCAAAGAAGTTAAAGACATGCGTAGCGACGACGATGCCGACATCCGGGACTTTCTGCAGCTCGTCGATGCTCGCGTTTTCCAGCGCCTCCAGCGTACCAAAATACGCCGCCAGCCCTGCTGCCGTCGCTTCACCCACTTCACGAATGCCGAGCGCATAAAGGAAACGGGCGAAGGTGGTCTCTTTAGCCGCTTCCAGGGCGTTAACCACATTTTGGGCTGACTTTGGCCCCATGCGGTCAAGACCTGTCAGCTTGCCCGCGGTCAGTTTGAAGAGATCCGCGGGGGTATGGACATACTCTTTCTCAACCAGCTGGTCGATAATCTTGTCGCCCATGCCGTCGACGTCCATCGCCCGACGGGAAACAAAGTGCTTCAGTGACTCTTTACGCTGCGCGCCACAGATTAAACCGCCCGTGCAGCGCGCCACCGCTTCACCTTCCACACGCTCAACGTCAGAGCCACACACCGGGCAATGGGTCGGGAAGACAACCTCGCGCGTATCGTCAGGACGTTCTGACTCAACGACGTTAACCACCTGCGGAATCACATCGCCCGCGCGGCGGATCACCACTTTGTCACCGATACGCAGACCAAGGCGCTCGATCTCATCGGCATTATGCAGCGTGGCGTTACTCACCAGCACACCCGCAACCTGCACGGGCTCCAGACGGGCGACCGGGGTGATGGCGCCCGTCCGTCCCACCTGGAACTCCACGTCGCGCACAAAGGTCATCTGCTCCTGGGCCGGGAACTTAAACGCCACCGCCCAGCGCGGCGCACGCGCCACAAAGCCCAGCTGCTCCTGCAGCGCCAGCGAGTTTACCTTAATGACCACACCATCAATGTCGAAACCGAGTGTCGGACGGTCCTCTTCAACCTTGTGATAGAACGCAAGCACCGCCTCCGGTGAGTCGCAAAGCTGGACGCGGTTGCTTACCGGCAGCCCCCATGCCTTAAACTGCAGCAGACGGCCAAGATGCGTATCCGGCAGCTCGCCGCCTTCCAGAATACCGACACCGTAGCAGAAGAAAGTAAGCGGTCGCTTCGCGGTGATGCGCGGATCCAGCTGACGCAGAGAGCCTGCCGCCGCATTACGCGGGTTTGCAAACACCTTCCCACCGGTGCGGCGCGCTTCCTCGTTGATTTTCTCGAAGCCCGCCTGCGGGAGGAACACTTCGCCACGCACTTCCAGACGCGCTGGAATGTTGTCACCCTGCAGCTTCAGCGGGATCGCGCGAATGGTTCGCACGTTGGTGGTAATGTCTTCCCCCGTGGTGCCATCCCCTCGGGTCGCGGCACGCACCAGTACACCGTTTTCGTAGAGAAGGCTGACTGCCAGGCCATCCAGCTTCAGCTCGCAGCACCAGGTCAGAGAGTCGTTGCTTTTCAGGCGATCCTGTACGCGCTTGTTAAACGCCAGGAAGCTCTCTTCATCGAAGACGTTATCCAGCGACAGCATCGGTACTTCATGACGTACCTGGCTGAATGCCCCCAGTGGCTCGGCGCCAACGCGCTGGGTGGGGGAATCAGGGGTGATAAGTTCCGGGTGCTGCGCCTCTAATTCACGCAGCTCGCGCATCAGGCGGTCATACTCCGCATCCGGGACTTCCGGCGCGTCCATAACATGATAGAGATATTCATGATGGCGAAGCGTGGTTCGCAGTTCAGTGAGTTGTTGTTCGATTGAGTCCATATCACACCATCAATGAGAAAAAACCCCCGACATGCGGGGGTTGAGGAGGAGTTGAAGTAAACGCGACGATTACGCGTTGGCTTCCTTCACTTCGCGGATGCGGTCCTGATACTCGCGCAATTTCTGCGGCGTCATCATGCGACGCTGGTCGTCGAGTACCACACCACCGACTTCGTCGGCGATATGCTGAGCGGACTGCAGCATCAGCTTAAAGTTTTGCAGTTCATCACCGTAGGACGGCACCTGCATAAAGATAGTGACGCCCGGGGTCACGAAATCACGGGTCATTTCCGGATCAAAAGTGCCAGGGTTGACCATATTGGCCAGGCTGAACAGCGCCGGGCCACTACCGTCAGGACTCAGATGGCGATGGAAAATATTCATATCACCAAACTTGAAACCTGCCTGTTGAATACTGTTAAGCAGCACATCACCATTGAGATGGCTGCCCTGATGTGCGGCCACGTTCATAATGATCACCGCTTCTTTACGCTGCGGTTTTTCAACAACCGGTTCAGGCTCTGCAACGGGCTCAGGCTCAACATGCGGGGCCGGGGCAGGCTGCGGCGCAGGCTGCACATGAACAGGCTGCTGCGGCTGTTGTACCGGCTGTGCAGGCTGTTGTTGCACGGGCTGCTGCACAGGCTGCTGTTGAACCGGCTGCGGTGCAGCAGGCTGCTGATGGACAGGCTGTTGCGGCGGCTGGCGCACCGGCTCTTCTACCGGCTGCGGCGCGTGCTGGCGCGGCTGAGCAGAAGCATACGGCGGTTGATACTGGTGCTGCGCTGGACGGGGGGCTTCATGCTCCCCATGAGCCGCGCCGGGCGCAGTATTGACCCGATGAACACGAACTTCACCCACGCCGTCGTCGTCGATGCCATCGATGTCATCTTCACTGTCATCGTCGTCACGACTGGACTTCATGCGCTTCAGTGGGCGATCGCGAAACATAGAGGAACGCTCTTTACGGCTGGTCCAGAAACCATGTACCAGTAAAGCGATTATGGCGATCGCGCCAACAATGATTAATATCAGACGCAAATCCTGCATCATTATATTCTCTGTTGTTCTAACACCTTGCCACCACGGCAAACATTTACTCACTAAGAGTATTTGCCGTTTACGTCAAGTGCAAGTGCGTGCAGAGCATTCGCAGCATAAAGATGAAGGAAATCGTGCTTTTTGCTGGTTTTTCGAACATTTCCGAACTGGTCATTGGTCCGTAAGTGGATAATATAGGCGGGCAATTCCACTGGTTGTGAAAAAAGGAGTACAGCCTGGTTATGGTTTCAACATCTTCTTCTCCCCCGCGCAGCGGTGTCTGGTATTTTTCTCAGGGCTGGAAACTGGTCTCCCTGCCGGGTATTCGACGCTTCGTCATTCTGCCACTGTTCATCAACATTATCCTGATGGGTGGCGCGTTCTGGTGGCTGTTCACAAAGCTGGAGAGCTGGATCCCGTCGCTGATGAGCCATGTGCCAGACTGGCTGCAGTGGCTTAACTACCTGCTCTGGCCGGTGGCGGTGATCTCCGTGCTGCTGGTGTTTGGGTACTTCTTCTCAACGATTGCGAACTGGATAGCCGCCCCGTTTAACGGCCTGCTGGCGGAACAGCTGGAAGCACGTCTGACCGGAGCGACGCCACCGGATACCGGCATACTGGGGATCATGAAAGATCTTCCCCGTATCATGAAGCGCGAGTGGCAGAAATTTGTCTGGTACCTGCCCCGGGCGATTGTGCTGCTTATCCTCTATTTTGTGCCCGGCATTGGCCAGACGGTGGCGCCGGTGCTGTGGTTCCTCTTCAGCGCCTGGATGCTGGCTATTCAGTACTGCGATTACCCGTTCGATAACCATAAGGTACCGTTTAAAGAGATGCGCACCGCCCTGCGCACCCGCAAGGTCGCTAATATGCAGTTCGGCGCCCTGACCAGCCTGTTCACGATGATCCCCTTCCTCAATCTGTTCATTATGCCGGTGGCGGTATGTGGTGCGACGGCGATGTGGGTGGATTGCTACCGTGCTAAGCACGCGTTATGGAAATAATGCAAAAATGTGTAAAGCAGGGGTGGCTTATGCCGCCCCTTATTCCATACTGATCCCCATTATTTCCTTGCAGTATATAGATATGCGAATTCCTTACTTCCCCCTACCTGCTCAACAGGTATGCTGGGTCGGTATCCCAATTTCATACAGTTAAGGACAGGCCATGAGTAAGATTTATGAAGACAACTCGCTGACTATCGGTCATACGCCCCTGGTTCGACTGAACCGTATCGGTAATGGACGCATTCTGGCGAAGGTCGAATCACGTAACCCGAGCTTCAGCGTAAAATGCCGTATCGGTGCAAACATGATTTGGGATGCTGAAAAACGTGGCGTACTGAAGCCTGGCGTTGAGCTGGTAGAACCAACCAGCGGCAACACCGGTATCGCACTGGCCTATGTGGCGGCGGCACGTGGCTATAAGCTGACGCTGACCATGCCTGAAACCATGAGCATTGAGCGCCGCAAGCTGCTCAAAGCGCTGGGCGCGAATCTGGTCCTGACCGAAGGCGCGAAAGGCATGAAAGGTGCCATTCAGAAAGCCGAAGAGATTGTGGCCAGCGATCCGGCGAAATACCTGCTGCTTCAGCAGTTCAGCAACCCGGCTAACCCGGAAATTCACGAAAAGACTACCGGCCCGGAAATCTGGGAAGACACAGACGGCCAGGTAGATGTCTTTATCTCCGGCGTGGGTACCGGCGGTACGCTGACCGGCGTGTCACGCTATATTAAAGGCACAAAAGGTAAAAAAGACCTGATCACCGTTGCGGTTGAACCCACTGACTCCCCGGTTATCACCCAGGCGCTGGCGGGCGAAGAGCTTAAACCAGGCCCGCACAAAATCCAGGGTATTGGCGCAGGCTTCATTCCGGGCAACCTGGATCTGAAGCTTATTGATAAAGTGGTGACCATCACTAACGAAGAAGCCATCTCTACCGCGCGTCGCCTGATGGATGAAGAAGGCATTCTCGCGGGTATCTCTTCCGGTGCGGCCGTTGCGGCAGCGCTCAAACTTCAGGAAGACGAAGCCTTTACCAACAAGAATATTGTGGTTATCCTTCCTTCTTCGGGTGAGCGTTACTTGAGCACCGCACTGTTTGCCGATCTCTTCACGGAAAAAGAGCTGCAACAGTAATGCCAGCATGTTAATAACGCGTAAAAAAGCACCTTTCCAGGTGCTTTTTTGTGGCCTGCTTCAAACTTTTACCCCTCCTGGCATTGCTTCACCCCGTAGGGTCTGGTATTTAAACCAGCAATTATTTTGATGCGTGAAATTAATCAGTGAACGAAATAGCCTTGCTGAATCGATTTTATGATTTGGTTCAAGTCTTGCTTTCGCTGCATAATGTTTAATGACGATCGAAACGTCAGCGCTAACAATACAGGCTAAAGTTCAGTCGCCAGGCTAGACTTTAGTTCCACAACACTAAACCTATAAGTTGGGGAAATACAATGTTCCAGCAAGAAGTTACCATTACCGCTCCGAACGGTCTGCACACCCGACCTGCTGCTCAGTTTGTTAAAGAAGCGAAAGGCTTCACTTCTGAAATCACTGTGACTTCCAACGGCAAAAGCGCCAGCGCAAAAAGCCTGTTCAAACTGCAGACTCTGGGCCTGACTCAGGGCACCGTCGTCACCATCTCTGCGGAAGGTGAAGACGAGCAGAAAGCAGTTGAGCATCTGGTAAAACTGATGGCTGAGCTCGAGTAAGTTTCCGGGTTCTTTTAAATATCAGTCACAAGTAAGGTAGGGTTATGATTTCAGGCATTTTAGCATCCCCGGGTATCGCTTTCGGCAAAGCACTGCTGCTGAAAGAAGACGAGATCGTCATCGACCGGAAAAAAATTTCTGCCGACAAGGTTGATCAGGAAGTTGAACGTTTTCTGAGCGGTCGTGCCAAGGCATCTGCGCAACTGGAAGCAATCAAAACTAAAGCTGGCGAAACTTTCGGTGAAGAAAAAGAAGCCATCTTCGAAGGGCACATCATGCTGCTCGAAGATGAGGAGCTGGAGCAGGAAATCATAGCCCTGATTAAAGATAAAGGCATGACGGCCGACGCGGCTGCCCATGAAGTTATCGAAGGTCAGGCAACTGCCCTGGAAGAACTGGATGATGAATACCTGAAAGAGCGTGCGGCTGACGTACGTGACATAGGTAAGCGCCTGCTGCGCAACATCCTGGGCCTGGCCATTATCGACCTGAGCGCGATTCAGGATGAAGTGATCCTGGTTGCCGCTGACCTCACCCCGTCTGAAACCGCACAGCTGAACCTGAAAAAGGTCCTCGGTTTCATCACCGATGCGGGCGGCCGTACCTCCCACACCTCTATCATGGCACGTTCTCTTGAACTGCCTGCTATCGTGGGTACCGGTAGCGTCACCTCTCAGGTGAAAAACGGTGACTATCTGATTCTGGATGCCGTAAACAATCTGGTTTACGTCAACCCAACTAACGAAGAGATCGAGAAACTGCGCGCAGTTCAGGAGCAAGTTGCGACTGAAAAAGCGGAACTCGCTAAGCTGAAAGACCTGCCAGCCATTACCCTGGACGGCCATCAGGTAGAAGTGTGCGCAAACATCGGTACCGTCCGCGACGTTGATGGCGCTGAGCGTAACGGTGCGGAAGGCGTAGGTCTCTATCGTACTGAATTCCTGTTCATGGACCGTGACGCCCTGCCGACTGAAGAAGAGCAGTTCGCAGCGTACAAAGCGGTGGCTGAAGCCTGTGGCTCTCAGGCCGTTATCGTCCGTACCATGGACATCGGTGGCGACAAAGAGCTGCCGTACATGAACTTCCCGAAAGAAGAGAACCCGTTCCTGGGCTGGCGTGCAGTGCGTATCGCCATGGATCGTAAAGAGATCCTGCGCGACCAGGTTCGTGCAATCCTGCGTGCCTCCGCTTTCGGTAAGCTGCGCATTATGTTCCCGATGATCATCTCTGTTGAAGAAGTGCGTGCACTGAAGAAAGAGATCGAAATCTACAAACAGGAACTGCGTGACGAAGGTAAAGCGTTTGACGAGTCAATTGAGATCGGCGTGATGGTGGAAACACCAGCGGCGGCAACGATTGCGCGTCATTTAGCCAAAGAAGTTGATTTCTTTAGTATCGGCACCAATGATTTAACGCAGTACACCCTGGCAGTTGACCGTGGTAATGATATGATTTCACATCTCTACCAGCCAATGTCACCGTCCGTACTGAACTTGATCAAGCAAGTTATTGATGCTTCTCATGCAGAAGGTAAATGGACTGGCATGTGTGGTGAGCTTGCAGGCGACGAACGTGCTACACTTCTGTTGCTGGGTATGGGTCTGGACGAATTCTCTATGAGCGCCATTTCCATCCCGCGCATTAAGAAGATTATCCGTAACACGAACTTCGAAGATGCGAAGGTGTTAGCAGAGCAGGCTCTTGCTCAACCGACAACGGACGAGTTAATGACGCTGGTTAACAAGTTCATTGAAGAAAAAACAATCTGCTAATCCACGAGATGCGGCCCAAATTACTGCTTAGGAGAAGATCATGGGTTTGTTCGATAAACTGAAATCTCTGGTTTCTGATGATAAGAAAGACTCCGGAACTATTGAGATTGTTGCTCCGCTCTCCGGCGAGATCGTCAACATCGAAGACGTGCCGGATGTAGTGTTTGCTGAGAAAATCGTTGGTGATGGCATTGCTATCAAACCAACTGGCAACAAAATGGTTGCTCCAGTTGACGGCACCATCGGTAAAATTTTTGAAACCAACCATGCGTTCTCTATCGAATCTGATAGCGGTATCGAACTGTTCGTTCACTTCGGTATCGACACCGTTGAACTGAAAGGCGAAGGCTTCAAACGTATCGCGGAAGAAGGCCAGCGTGTGAAAGTTGGCGACCCGGTCATTGAATTCGATCTGCCACTGCTGGAAGAAAAAGCCAAGTCTACCCTGACGCCGGTTGTTATCTCCAACATGGACGAAATCAAAGAACTGATCAAACTGTCTGGCAGCGTCACCGTGGGTGAAACCCCGGTTATCCGCATCAAGAAGTAATTCTTGCCGCACAGTAAAATGGCGCCTTCGGGCGCCATTTTTGTTTATGCGGGGAGGATTAGCTCGTCATACCCTTTCGACTGCGTATACAGCATCACGTCAGTCACCCGATCGCCGGCCATACGGATGGCATCGGCAACGGTTTTCCCCTCAACAATGCCGCTCACCAGTTCCGAGCAGAACAGATCGCCCGTTCCTTTCAGATCGGTTTCCACGCGCGGATGCGCGCTGACGGTAACCCCCTCACGCGTGACCAGCACCACGTGGATGTTTTGCGGATCGTCAGCCACCGGCGCGCTGGTGATGGCCACCCATTTCAGGGTATCGGAGAGCAATCCCTGCGCTGCTGCAATCGCGCTTTCCGGCGTACGACACGGTTTGCCGCTTAAGACTTCCAGTTCGTAGACGTTTGGCGTAATCCCCTGCGCCAGCGGCAGCAGGTGCTCCCTATACGCTTCGGGAATATCGGGCTTCACGTACATCCCGCTGTCGATATCGCCGATAACCGGGTCGACCAGCACCAGCAGGTCTGGATGCTGCGCTTTAACCGCCTTCAGCCACTGCGCCAGCAGGACAATCTGGCTGGCGCTGCCCATATAGCCGGTTGTGACCGCTTTAAGCTCGCGCAGGATCTCGCGCTCTTCCAGCGCCTTCAGATAGCCGCTGAACCACTCATCGGGGATTACCCCGCCGTAAAAGGTGTCATAGTGCGGTGTGTTGCTAAACAGCACCGTCGGTACGGCGGTGACGTTCAGCCTGTGGGTACGAATATTCGGTACCGCGATACTGTTCCCGACGCTGCCGTAAACCACCTGCGACTGCACCGCGACAATGTCGGTTTGCTGCGCCCGGGTGTTATCCCGGAATAGAATCATCTCCATGACGCTTAAATCCCCGCCCCCTGCGAATAACTCTCTTCACCAAAAACGCCGGTCGACAGATAGCGATCGCCGCGGTCGCAGATAATCGCCACCACAACGGCACCGGGATTCTCCTGCGCTACCCGAATCGCGCCTGCCACCGCGCCACCCGAACTAACCCCGCAAAAGATGCCTTCACGCACGGCCAGTTCACGCATGGTATTCTCCGCCTCGCGCTGATGAATATCCAGCACCTGATCCACCAGCTGCGCATTAAAAATGCCCGGCATATATTGCGCGGGCCAGCGGCGAATACCCGGAATGCTGCTCCCCTCTTCCGGCTGCAGCCCAACGATGGTGACGGCTTTCGCCTGCTCGCGCAGAAAACGCGACACGCCGGTAATGGTGCCGGTGGTACCCATGCTGGAGACAAAATGGGTGATTCGTCCGTCGGTTTGCTGCCAGATCTCCGGGCCGGTGGTGGTGTAGTGGGCGTAAGGGTTGTCCGGGTTGTTGAACTGATCGAGCAGTTTACCCTCGCCGCGCTCGGCCATGGCTAATGCTAAATCCCGCGCGCCTTCCATTCCCTGCTCTTTGGTCACCAGAATCAGTTCGGCCCCGTATGCACGCATCGCGGCGCGGCGCTCCTGGCTCATGTTGTCCGGCATCAGCAGCTTCATACGGTAGCCTTTCAGCGCCGCAATCATCGCCAGAGCGATACCGGTGTTGCCGCTGGTGGCTTCGATCAGCACATCGCCGGGTTTGATTTCACCGCGCTTTTCGGCCTGGACGATCATCGACAGCGCCGCACGATCTTTTACCGACCCGGCCGGGTTATTGCCTTCGAGTTTGACCCAGATTTCACTGCCGTTAGCTGGCCCCATGCGCTGAAGCTTGACCAGAGGGGTGTTGCCGATGGTGTGTTCGAGTGTGTTCACGATTTTTACTCAATAAAAAAGCCGGGTGGCGCGCAGCGATCCCGGCCTACAAGACGCAGTTTTAGCTGTAGGCCCGGTCAGCGCAGCGCCACCGGGCGATAAACATCCTAATAACCTATCAGGCTGACTCCGCCAGAGCAATATCCTCGCGCGTCTCGATGCGCTCATTTCCGTGATAAATACGGGCATGCTGCAGACCGACAAACAGGCGCTCTCCGCGGTGCGGCGGGACATCGTCGCGCATCACGACGGTCAGCGGCTCGGTATACCAGCCCAGCGGTTGTACCACCAGTTGGGTGTAATGTCCTTTAGGGCTCGCTTCCAGCACCTGCACCGGCAGCGGTGAATCCAGGCTGGTTCGGCGGCTTACGTCCACTTCCCACGGACGCAGGAACAGATCGACCGGGCCCTGGTGCGCGGAGGTATAGCCCAGCGGCCAGCGGTGCGCCCCGACATGGAATTGACCGCCGCGAATGGTGCCCTGCAGACGGTTGACCTCGCCCATAAATTCCAGCACGAAACGGGTCGCCGGTTCACGCCACAGCTGTTCTGGCTCGTCAACCTGTTCAATGTTGCCCTGGCTCATGACCACCACGCGATCCGCGACTTCCATCGCCTCTTCCTGATCGTGGGTCACGAACACGCTGGTAAACTTCAGCTCTTCATGGAGCTGACGCAGCCAGCGGCGCAGCTCTTTACGCACCTGCGCATCCAGCGCGCCGAAGGGTTCATCCAGCAGCAGAATTTGCGGTTCAACGGCTAACGCACGCGCCAGCGCCACGCGCTGTTTCTGCCCGCCGGACAGCTGCGCCGGGAAACGGTCCGCCAGGTGAGCCAGCTGTACCATCTCGAGCAATTTAGTCACTTTCGCCTTAATGGTTGCCGCATCCGGGCGCTCGCGGCGCGGCAGCACGGTCAGGCCAAAGGCGATGTTGTCAAACACGGTCATGTGGCGGAACAGCGCGTAGTGCTGGAACACAAAACCGACCTTACGGTCGCGGGCATGCAGACGGCTCACGTCGGTGCCGTGGAAGCGGATATGTCCGCTGGTCTGATGCTCAAGCCCGGCGATAATGCGCAGCAGCGTGGTTTTACCCGAGCCAGACGGCCCCAGCAGCGCCACCATTTGTCCGGAAGGGATATCCAGCGAGATATCATTCAGCACCTGGGTGCGACCAAAAGACTTCTTAATATTGGCAATCTCAATGCTCATGATTTCCCTCCTGATGCTGACGTTTTTCCTGATTTTCTAAACGCCACTGCACCACACTCTTCAAAAACAGGGTCAAAATGGCCATCAGCGTCAGCAACGCTGCGGCAGTAAAGGCGCCGATGGTGTTGTAGTCCTGCTGCAGCAACTCAATCTGCAGCGGCAGCGACAGGGTTTCACCGCGAATGGAGCCGGAGACGACGGAAACGGCACCGAACTCGCCAATTGCGCGGGCGTTGGTCAACACCACGCCGTAAAGCAGCGCCCAGCGGATATTCGGCAGCGTCACGCGGCGGAACATCTGCCAGCCTGACGCGCCCAGCAGCACCGCCGCTTCATCTTCGTTGCTCCCCTGGCTTAACATCACCGGTACCAGCTCACGCACCACAAATGGACAGGTGACGAAGATGGTGACCAGCACCATGCCTGGCCAGGCAAACATGATCTGCAGGTTATGCGCATCCAGCCAGCCGCCCAGCGGACCGTTGGAGCCGTAAAAGAGCAGATACACCAGACCCGCCACCACCGGCGAGACGGCAAAAGGAATATCCAGCAGGGTGAGCAGCAGCTGACGTCCCGGGAAGTTAAAGCGCGTCACCAGCCACGCCAGCAGAGTACCGAACACCAGGTTCACCGGCACGGTGATCAATGCAATCAGCACGGTCAGCCAGATGGCATGGAGCATATCCGGGTTCGCCAGGTTTTCCAGCGCGGGCATCAGTCCCTTACTGAACGCCTGAACGAAGATATAAATCGTCGGCACGACGAGAATGAGGGCGGACACCAGCACGCCCGCCCCAATCAGAAACCATTTCCCCCAGTTAATACGGGGCACATCGTATCGCTTCAATTGCGTAACTTCCGCCATCAGTGACCTACCACACGTCGACCAAAGCGACTTTGCAGAGTGTTAATCGAGTACAGCAGCAGCAGCGAGGCCGCCAGGATCACCGAAGCAATCGCACTCGCCGCCGGATAATCAAACTCCTGCAGACGGATGAAAATCATCAGCGAGGTCACTTCCGTTTTCCAGGCGATGTTCCCGGCGATAAAAATCACTGCGCCGAACTCACCGAGGCTGCGGGTAAACGACAGCGCAATACCCGCCATCAGCGCCGGGGAGAGCTCCGGCAGAACCACCTTGCGGAAACTCTGCCAGCGCGTGGCACCGAGCGTTTCCGCCGCTTCTTCATATTCCGGCCCCAACTCTTCCAGCACCGGCTGCACGGTACGCACCACAAACGGAATACTGGTAAAGGCCATCGCTACTGCGATACCGAGCCAGGTATAGGTCACCTTGATGTCAAACTTCGCCAGCCACTCACCGTACAACCCGTTCACGGAGAAGAGCGACGCGAGGGTTAAGCCAGCAACCGCCGTTGGCAGCGCAAACGGCAGATCCATCAGTGCGTCAAGCAGCGTACGGCCCGGGAAGCGATAGCGGGTTAAGATCCACGCCATCAGCAGGCCAAACACGCCGTTAAAAATGGAGGCGACAAACGCTGACAGGAGCGTCACCTTATAGGCCGCCACCACCTGCGGGTTGGTGACGACTTCCCAGTACTGCGCCCAGCTCATCTGAGCCAGCTGCATCACCAGCGCGCTGAGCGGCAACAACAGGATCAGGCAGACGAACAGCAGGCTGGTCCCGAGGCTTAAGGTAAAGCCCGGCAGCACGCGTTTAGTCGATACTGCAAACATTACTTACGCCCCGCCGCCAGCAATTTGTCTAACTCACCGCCGCTGGCAAAGTGCGTTTTCATTACATCAGGCCAGGAGCCGAAATGGTCTTCCACGCGGAACAGCGTGGTCTGCGGGAATTTATCTTTCAGTTTGTTCATCACGTCCGGGTTATTCACGCGGTAGTAGTAATCGGTGATGATGGTCTGCGCCTGCGGGCTGTACAGGTAGTTGAGATAGGCTTTTGCCGCTTTCTCGGTGCCGTTTGCCTGCACGTTTTTATCCACCCACGCTACCGGGAACTCGGCCAGGATGTTGGTTTTTGGGATAATCACCTCAAAGCCCTGCGCCTCATACTGTTTGCGGATGTTGTTCACTTCCGATTCAAAGCTAATCAACACGTCGCCCAGACCGCGCTCTGCGAAAGTCGTGGTTGCGCCGCGTCCGCCGGTATCAAACACTTCGACGTTTTTCAGGAACTGGGTCATGAACTGCTCGGTTTTCGCTTTGTCGTTACCGTCAGCCTTGTCCGCCGCGCCCCACGCCGCTAAATAGGTGTAACGCGCGTTACCGGAGGTTTTTGGGTTTGGGAAGATCAGCTTCACGTCAGAACGCACCAGGTCGCTCCAGTCGTGGATATTCTTCGGGTTGCCCTTGCGCACCAGGAAGCCCATGGTGGAATAGAACGGCGAGCTGTTGTTCGGCAGACGGCTCTGCCAGTCCGCCGGGATCAGCTTGCCTTTGTCGTGCAGGATCTGCACATCAGTGACCTGGTTGTAGGTCACCACGTCCGCTTTCAGCCCCTGGAGGATCGCCAGCGCCTGCTTGGACGAACCGGCATGGGACTGCTTGATGGTCAGCTTATCGCCGTTATTGTCTTTTGCCCACTGCTGCTCAAACGGGGGATTAAGGGCGGCGAACAGCTCGCGGGAGACATCGTATGAACTGTTCAGCAGCTCAGTCGCCTGCGCCTGTGCCACCAGCAGTAAACCTGCCAGCGCCAGAGTTCCTTTTTTCAGTACAGTAACGGCCATTGCGCACCCTTATAAATGTGATGACTATCTTATAGTCATAATATTTATAACGGGGATGAAAGGAGTAACGGTTTTATATACCGTTTGGTGATTTACAAGCAGAAAAGGGAATAAGGGTGCGGGGAAAATTGCCGGGTGGCGCTAACGCTTACCCGGCTTACGTATGGAGAGCGGTTTTACAGCGCCAGCAAACGCTCCACGGACGGCGCGAAGTAATAGCCGCCGGTCACGGGTTTGGTGAAGCGCAGCATGGCGTCACGCTTGCCGTCGGTATCGCCGAACATGCTCAGCAGCTGCTGCTCAATGTTGTGCAGGCGCGCGCAGTAGGCGCAGAAGTAAAGGCCGTGCGTGCCGCTTGCTGTGCCGTACGGCAGGCTCTGGCGGACAATCTTCAGCCCTTTGCCGTCTTCCTTGAGGTCAACGCGGCTCAGGTGCGAGGTGACCGGACGCTCATCGCCGTCGATCTCTTCGTTGGCTTCTTTGGTACGGCCAATCATCATCTCCTGGTCATGCACGCTCATGCGGTTAAGCTGCTTGAGGTTGTGCTCCCAGCGCTGCACGAACACATAGCTGCCGCCCGCGTCCACGCCGTCTTTGATCACCGCCACTTCACGACGCGTCTCTTCACCCGCCGGGTTTTCGGTTCCGTCGACAAAGCCGCTCAGATCGCGCTCTTCGACCCAACGGAAACCGTGCACTTCTTCCTGCACGTCGATGCTGTCGCCAAAGGCCGCTATCGCCGCCTGCGCAACGGAGAAGTTAACGTCATGACGCAGAGAGAGGATGTGGATCAGCACGTCGTACTGCGTTGCGGGCGCAAGGCCTTTGCCGTAGGGAATGAAGTCTTTCAGCTCTTCCGCCCCTTCGCCACCGCTCAGCTGACGCCAGACGTTATTGCCAAAGGCGACAACGGCGCCGAGGTGGGCTTCCGGGAACGTAGCCTGGAAGGTCGCCAGCTTATCAATGAACGCTTTACTGGCCGCACGCAGGGCATCCACGTCCCCTTTTACATTGGCTTCAATCCAAATCGCCGCGCGGCAATGTTCTGGCAAAATGCCACTCTGAACCTGAGACATCGCTCCTCCTGAAATAAAGATGCCACGTCAGCGTGGCATGGATGGCGGGTATTATACCCGGATTTCAGCGAGGCGGTTTGTTCCGGCGCAAATTACTGCTGCCAGATAATTTTGCTCACTTTCCAGTTCTTCAGCGTGTCGTCCGACGGCATCAATCCTTCCGGACCGCTCCAGGTGCCGGTAAAGACATAGCTGATGTGCTGGCTGCCTTGCGCCTTACAGGCCACCGCCACACCATCGTCAGAAGGGGCGCTGGCGCAGTTGCCAAAGGCCTGTTTATAGAGATCGCTAAACGGCGTTCCTATCTTCACGCCGCTGGCGGTCGGAATGGCCTCATCCAGCACCGTAACGCGGTTTACCGTGCCTTTGTCACCGTTGATCACCAGCGCCAGCGTGTCGCCCTTCAGCGCTTCGTAATAGCGAACAATGTTACCATTCTCGGTTTTCATGCCGCTGCGCAGGCGATAATCACTGCTCAGGGCGTCCTGAATAGCACCCTGATCCAGCGCCGTCGCGGCGGTAATGTTCCCCACGCCCTGCTCAGTCACTTCCGTTGATGAGCCAAACCAGTTCCACGGATACGCAGCGGACCAGTTAATGGAGGAGAGCGTAGAACAGCCTGTCAGGGCCAGCGGGAGAGCGCATAAAAGTAAACGCAGCGATTTCATTGAAACGTCCTTACGTGTTAAATCAACGCTTGTTGGAGTGCGACTTCTGCAAAAAGTGCCGTATTAATCATCCTGATGGGCGAAACAGGCGCGAAGACGCGGATTGGTCAGCAGCCACAGCAGTGCCACAATATCCGCCACCACCAGCGCAATGCCAATGCCCGTAAGCGGCTCACCGTACCACCAGAGTACCGGCTGCCAGAAGAGCAGCGCAATCTGAGCGAGGATCAGCAGCCAGCGCAGCGTCCGCCACAAGCGTGGGATCGTCTGGCGTCGGCCGCTGCACAAAAAAGCCACCACCGCCGGTACGCCCGGCAGTAAGCCGAGCCAGAACGCATCGTGATCGGGATAGAAGAGATTCAGCAGCGTATCGCCCTGCCCGCGCGACGCGGCGGCCATCACAAACAGCACCCAGGTACGGGCCTGAAGCAGCAGAACGCACCAGAATAAAAAGGGCAACCTGACGCGACCCTGCGCGTCATAATCTGCCGGATGGATCTCAGTACTCTTCATCTTCGATCAGACGCTTACCTAAACTCAGCACGTCAGAATGTTCATAGCCCAGACGCTCGTACATGCCCAGCACCACGTCGTTATCTTCCCGTACCATGATCTGGATTTTCGGACAGCCGCGGGCGATCAGCTTCTTCTCGAGACGATTGAGCAGCGCGTTGGCAATACCGCGCCCCCGGTATTCCGGGTGAACGCCCAGATAATAGGCCGAGCCGCGATGACCGTCATAACCGCCCATTACCGTGCCTACGACTTCGCCGTTGACTTCCGCAACCAGAAACAGACTGACGTCGTGATTCACCTTCCGCTCTATGTCCATTTCCGGATCGTTCCACGGACGCAGCAGATCGCAGCGCTCCCAAAGGGTGATCACCTCTTCGAAATCTTCCTGGCGAAAAATGCGTATCTCCATGGTATTAACCGCCTTTTCGGGTTTAAAAACAGTGATTATGGCGTGAACCGTGCCTTTAGCCAATAACCGGGGAAAATCTCGCCAAAATTTGGCATAATGTCACTTTGTCACGTATTGAAATGAAAAGTAAAACAATTCTCAATAAGGACTGTCGTAACGCTAAACGCGATACGATATAACACCAGGACCCCATTTTTTAGTATTCAGGCCGCATGAGCACATTCAAACCATTAAAAGCACTCACATCGCGTCGTCAGGTTCTCAAAGCGGGGCTGGCGGCCTTAACGTTAACGGGCATCGCAAAGCAGGCTCAGGCAAAAGACGAGAGCACGCTCAAAACCAGTAACGGGCACAGCAAACCCAAAACCAAAAAACCCGGTGCGAAGCGTCTGGTGATGCTTGACCCGGGCCACGGCGGAATTGATACCGGCGCCATCGGCAAAAACGGTTCGAAAGAAAAACACGTCGTGCTGGCGATTGCAAAAAATGTGCGCGCAATTTTACGCAGCAACGGCATTGACGCCCGTCTGACGCGCTCTGGCGACACCTTTATTCCGCTGTATGACCGGGTGGAGATCGCCCACCAGCACGGCGCGGATCTGTTTATGTCGATTCACGCCGACGGCTTTACCAACCCTTCAGCGGCGGGCGCCTCGGTGTTTGCGCTGTCCAACCGTGGCGCCAGTAGCGCCATGGCGAAATACCTCTCCGACCGTGAAAACCGGGCGGATGAAGTCGCCGGGAAAAAAGCCACCGACAAAGACCATCTGTTACAGCAGGTGCTGTTCGACCTCGTACAGACGGATACGATCAAAAACAGCCTGACGCTCGGCTCGCACATCCTGAAGAAAATTAAGCCGGTGCATCGTCTGCACAGTAAAAGCACCGAACAGGCGGCATTTGTGGTGCTGAAATCACCGTCTATTCCGTCCGTGCTGGTGGAAACCTCGTTTATCACCAACCCGGATGAAGAGCGTCTTCTCGGCACCACGGCGTTTCGCCAGAAGATCGCCAACGCCATCGCCTCCGGCATTATCAGTTACTTCAACTGGTTCGATAACCAAAAAGCGCACTCCAGGAAACGTTGATGAAACCCAATGCTCAACTGGTTAAAACCTTCCTGCTGCAGCTGCAGGATGAGATTTGCCGCAAACTGGCCGCCGCGGACGGCGGTGAATTCCAGGAAGATAACTGGCAGCGTGAAGCCGGCGGCGGCGGGCGCAGCCGGGTGCTGCGCAATGGCGGTATCTTTGAACAGGCGGGCGTGAATTTCTCCCACGTCCACGGAGATGCCATGCCCGCGTCTGCGACCGCGCATCGTCCTGAACTTGCGGGCCGCAGTTTTGAAGCGATGGGGGTCTCGCTGGTGGTGCATCCACACAACCCGTTTGTGCCGACCAGCCACGCTAACGTCCGCTTTTTCATTGCGGAAAAACCGGGGGCCGATCCGGTCTGGTGGTTTGGCGGCGGTTTCGACCTTACGCCCTACTACGGTTTTGAAGAGGATGCCGTGCACTGGCACACCACCGCGCGGAACCTCTGCCTGCCGTTTGGCGAAGACATCTACCCGAAGTTTAAAAAATGGTGCGACGACTACTTCTACCTGAAGCATCGCGACGAGCAGCGCGGCATTGGCGGGCTGTTCTTTGACGATCTGAACACGCCTGATTTTGATACCGCGTTCCGCTTTATGCGCGCGGTGGGCGAAGGGTATACCGACGCTTATCTGCCCATCGTCGAACGCCGTAAAGACACTAACTACGGCGTGCGCGAGCGCGAATTCCAGCTCTATCGTCGCGGGCGCTACGTGGAGTTTAATCTGGTGTGGGATCGCGGGACGCTGTTTGGCCTGCAGACCGGCGGGCGCACGGAATCGATTTTGATGTCGATGCCGCCGCTGGTGCGCTGGGAGTACTGCTACGAGCCAAAAGAAGGCAGCCCGGAGGCTGCCTTGCGTGAGTTCCTGAAAGTACGCGACTGGGTTTAACTGCCGGATGGCGCTGCGCTTATCCGTCCTGGTCAACCCGTAGGTCGGGTAAGCGAACGCGCCACCCGACACCACGCGCTTACAGCGGCTGGGTCTGCGCCTCAACCACCGCCAGGGCCACCATATTCACGATACGGCGCACAGAAGCAATTGGCGTTAACACGTGCACCGGTTTCGCCACGCCCATCAGCACCGGCCCTACGGTCACCCCTTCAGAGCTGGAGACGCGCAGCAGGTTGTAGCTGATACGCGCCGCTTCCACGTTCGGCATAATCAGGATATTCGCCGATCCTTTCAGCGGGCTGTCCGGCATACGTTCGTTGCGGATGCTTTCCACCAGTGCCGCATCACCGTGCATTTCCCCGTCAATCATCAGCTCCGGCGCGCGCTCGCGCACCAGCGCCAGCGTCTCACGCATTTTGCAGGCCGCCGCAGATTTAGACGAACCAAAGTTAGAGTGCGACAGCAGCGCCACCTTCGGCTCGATACCAAAGCGGCGCACGGTCTCTGCGGCCATCACGGTGATTTCCGCCAGCTCGTCCGGGCTCGGATCGTCGTTAACGTAGGTGTCAGCGATAAAGGTGTTGCCGCTCGGCAGCAGCAGGGCATTCATCGCCCCGGCGGTATGAACCCCGTCACGATAGCCGAAGATCTCCTGCACCACGCTAAAGTGCTCGTGATAATCGCCGATGGTGCCGCAGATCAATGCGTCCGCTTCACCGCGATGGACCATAATCGCGCCGATCACCGTCGTGTTGCTGATGACGGCTTTCTGCGCCTGCTCCTGGGTGATCCCCCGACGCTTCATGATCGCGTAGTATTCGCTCCAGTACTCTTTAAAGCGCGGATCGGATTCGTTGTTGACGATTTCGAAGTCGACGCCCGGCTTAATCTGCAGACCCAGCTTCTGAATGCGCATCTCAATCACGCTCGGACGACCAATCAGGATCGGCTTCGCCAGACCTAAGGTGATCAGCTCCTGGGTAGCGTGCAGCACGCGCGCCTCTTCCCCTTCCGCCAGCACCACGCGCTTCGCGTCAGCACGCGCCTGCGAGAAGATCGGCTTCATGAACAGGTTAGTTTTATAGACAAACTCGGTGAGCTTATCGATGTAAGCGTCAAAATCCTGAATCGGACGCGTCGCCACGCCGGAATCCATCGCCGCTTTGGCCACCGCTGGCGCAATTTTGACAATCAGGCGCGGGTCAAACGGTTTAGGAATGATGTAGTCCGGGCCAAAGCTCAGATCCTGATCGCCGTAGGCGGAGGCCACCACTTCGCTCTGCTCGGCGTGGGCCAGTTCCGCAATGGCGTGCACGGCGGCAAGCTTCATCTCTTCGTTGATCGCCGTTGCGCCAACGTCCAGTGCGCCGCGGAAGATGAACGGGAAGCAGAGCACGTTGTTGACCTGGTTCGGGTAGTCGGAACGGCCGGTACAGATAATGGCATCTTCACGCACCGCTTTCGCCAGCGGCGGCAGAATTTCCGGCTCCGGGTTCGCCAGGGCCAGGATCATTGGCGCGCGCGCCATCTTCTTCACCATCTCCTGGGTCAGCACTTTCGGGCCCGAGCAGCCGAGGAAGATATCCGCGCCGTCAATGACGTCCTCGAGCGTGCGCTTGCCGTCGTCTTCGACCGCATACGCCGCTTTGGTTTCCGCCATGTTGGGCTCGCGGTCTTTATAGATAACGCCTTTAGAATCACAGACCACGATGTTGTGCTTCTGCATACCCAGCGCCACCAGCAGGTTCATACAGGCGATGGCCGCCGCACCTGCGCCAGAAACCACCATGCGCACGTCAGAGAGATTTTTTTCTACCACGCGCAGGCCGTTCAGAATCGCGGCGGTGCTGATAATCGCGGTGCCGTGCTGGTCATCATGGAACACGGGAATGTTCATACGCTCGCGCAGCTTCTGCTCGATATAGAAACATTCCGGCGCTTTGATGTCTTCCAGGTTAATCCCGCCGAAGGTCGGCTCCAGCGCGGCCACCACGTTAATGAATTTGTCAGGATCAAGCTCGTCCACCTCGATATCAAACACGTCGATACCGGCGAATTTCTTGAACAGCACGCCTTTCCCTTCCATCACCGGTTTACCCGCCAGGGCACCGATGTTACCGAGACCGAGTACCGCCGTACCGTTAGAGATAACGGCCACGAGGTTGCCGCGCGCGGTGTATTTGTAGGCCGCCAGCGGGTCTTTTTCGATTTCCAGACACGGTGCCGCAACGCCTGGCGAATAGGCCAGCGCCAGATCGCGTTGGGTTGCCAGCGGCTTGGTTGGGGAGACCTGGATTTTGCCCGGGACAGGGAACTCGTGAAAATCGAGGGCACTCTGTTTTAACTGATCGTCCATCTTGTTATTCCTTTTACGTATCGGTCAGATAGTATCGCCTCAGGACAGCACATAAACTTTGAAGGCTGCCAAACTCTCACCATCACACATTAAAAATTGTTATCAATTTATAACAGCCATGTTACCCGTCTCAAAAGCAATGCCTCCCCCGTCTGCTATGCTTTTTTGTTAAGTCCATCATGATTTTCTCAGAAGTGTGAACTAACGCACTCATCTAACTCTTTTATTTCCAAGGAGTAATCATTTATGAACCAGCTAGACGGCATCAAACAATTCACTACCGTGGTTGCAGACAGCGGCGATATCGAGTCGATTCGCCACTATCAGCCGGAAGATGCGACCACCAACCCTTCGCTTCTGCTCAAGGCTGCCGGGCTTGCCCATTTTAGTCATCTGATTGATGACGCCATTGCCTATGGTAAACAGCGCGGGAAAACGCAGGAGCAGCAGGTCGCCGAAGCCAGCGACAAGCTGGCGGTTAATTTCGGTGCGGAAATTCTGAAAAGCATCCCGGGACGCGTCTCCACCGAAGTGGACGCCCGCCTCTCGTTCGATAAAGAAAAGAGCATCAATAAGGCCCGCCGCCTGGTCGAACTCTACCAGGAACAGGGGATCGATAAATCACGCATTCTGATCAAACTGGCGTCGACCTGGGAAGGCATCCGCGCGGCAGAGGTGCTGGAAAAAGAGGGGATCCACTGCAACCTGACGCTGCTGTTCTCCTTTGCTCAGGCACGCGCCTGTGCCGAAGCCGGCGTGTTCCTGGTCTCACCGTTTGTCGGCCGCATCTACGACTGGTATCAGGCGAAACAGCCGATGGATCCGTACGTGGTGGATGAGGATCCGGGCGTGAAATCGGTCCGTAATATCTACGACTATTACAAGCAGCACCGCTATGAAACCATCGTGATGGGGGCCAGCTTCCGCCGTACCGAGCAGATCCTCGCCCTGGCCGGCTGCGACCGTCTGACCATCTCCCCTAACCTGCTGAAAGAGCTACAGGACAAAGAAGAGACGGTTATCCGCAAGCTGATCCCCACCTCTACCGTGCTGCCAAAACCGAAAGCCATGACCGAAGCCGAATTCCGCTGGGAGCACAATCAGGACGCCATGGCCGTGGAAAAACTGGCGGAAGGTATCCGCCTGTTCGCCGTTGACCAGCGCAAACTTGAAGATCTTCTCGCCGCCAAACTTTAACCTTGCCACGGAGTGAACTATGTCCCGTAAAGAGCTAGCCAATGCCATTCGCGCCCTCAGCATGGATGCCGTGCAAAAAGCCAATTCCGGCCACCCCGGCGCGCCAATGGGCATGGCTGATATTGCCGAAGTGTTGTGGAACGACTTTCTGAAACACAACCCCAATGACCCCACCTGGTACGACCGCGACCGTTTTATTCTCTCCAACGGCCACGCCTCGATGCTGCTCTACAGCCTGCTGCATCTTTCCGGCTATGATCTGCCGCTCGAGGAGCTGAAAAACTTCCGCCAGCTGCACTCAAAAACGCCGGGTCACCCGGAAATTGGCTATACGCCTGGGGTAGAAACGACCACCGGGCCGCTCGGTCAGGGGCTGGCTAATGCGGTCGGGCTGGCGATTGCCGAGCGCACGCTGGCGGCGCAGTTTAACCAGCCGGGGCACGACATTGTCGATCACTACACGTACGTGTTTATGGGTGACGGCTGTCTGATGGAGGGGATTTCCCATGAAGTCTGTTCCCTGGCGGGCACCCTGGGGCTGGGTAAGTTGATTGGCTTCTACGATCACAACGGTATCTCCATCGACGGGGAAACCGAGGGCTGGTTCACCGACGACACGGCAAAACGCTTCGAAGCCTACCACTGGCACGTGGTGCATGAGATCGACGGCCACGATCCTGAGGCGGTGAAAAAAGCGATTCAGGAAGCGCAAAGCGTGAAGGACAAACCGTCGCTGATTATCTGCCGCACGGTTATCGGCTTTGGTTCACCGAACAAGGCCGGCAAGGAAGAGGCGCACGGCGCGGCGCTGGGTGAAGAGGAAGTGGCGCTGACCCGGCAAAAACTGGGCTGGAAACATCCGCCGTTTGAGATCCCGAAAGAGATTTACCGGGCGTGGGACGCCCGTGAAGCGGGTGAAAAAGCCCAGCAGGCCTGGAACGAGAAGTTTGCCGCATACAAAAAAGGACACCCGGAACTGGCCGCCGAATTCTCTCGCCGCATGAGTGGTGGCCTGCCGGAAGACTGGGACGATAAAACCCAGGCGCTTATTGAAAACCTGCAGTCCAACCCGGCGAAAATCGCCACCCGTAAGGCTTCGCAAAACACGCTGAATGCCATTGGTCCGCTGCTGCCCGAACTGCTTGGCGGCTCGGCGGATCTGGCCCCAAGTAACCTGACCATCTGGTCCGGCTCGAAATCGCTGAAAGAGGACATTGCCGGGAACTACATCCACTACGGCGTGCGCGAATTCGGGATGACCGCCATTGCCAACGGCATCGCTCATCACGGTGGTTTCGTGCCCTACACCGCCACCTTCCTGATGTTTGTCGAATATGCCCGTAACGCAGCGCGCATGGCGGCCTTAATGAAGGCGCGACAGATTATGGTCTATACCCATGACTCCATTGGTCTCGGGGAAGATGGCCCCACGCACCAGGCGGTTGAACAACTGGCGAGCCTGCGCTTAACGCCAAACTTCAGCACCTGGCGTCCGTGCGATCAGGTTGAAGCAGCGGTCGGCTGGAAACTGGCGGTGGAGCGCCACAATGGCCCAACGGCATTAATTCTGTCACGCCAGAACCTGACGCAGATTGAACGCACCCCGGAGCAGGTGAAAAATATCGCCCGCGGCGGCTACATCCTGAAAGACAGCGGCGGCAAGCCGGACGTGATCCTGATTGCGACCGGTTCAGAGGTGGAAATCACGGTGAAAGCGGCGGAAAAACTGACCGCCGAAGGTCACGCGGTGCGCGTGGTATCCCTGCCCTCAACGGATATTTTTGACGCCCAGGATGAGGCGTACCGTGAGTCGGTGCTGCCCTCTAACGTCGCGGCGCGCGTGGCGGTTGAAGCCGGTATTGCCGACTACTGGTACAAATATGTCGGCCTTAAAGGGGCGATTGTGGGCATGCGCGGCTACGGTGAGTCCGCCCCTGCCGACAAGCTGTTCCCGTATTTTGGTTTCACCGTTGAGAACGTGGTAGAGAAGGCGCTGAGCGTGCTGTAGTGCGGTATGTTTATTGTCGGGTGGCGCTATCGCTTACCCGGCAAAGCTAACGCGTGATCCACAACGTGGGCCAGGCATCTGGCCCATTCCAGTTATCGCAGCTGGGCTCCTCGGCATAACGCACCAGGCGGAAACGCTGGCCGTCAAAACGCCAACGCGTCTGGATGCCACAATCTCCCAAACCGCGCCCGAGCGCCAGCGTGGTCAGTTCGCGCGTCTTCTCATCGAAGCTGGCGTTCATTAACTCCATTTCACTGCTGCCACTCGACGGCGTAAACGGCAGACGTAGCCTGACGCTGCGGGCAGAGAACGGTTTTTTACGTGACACCAGCCATGCCAGATCGACGGTGTTATAGGCCCCCGCCTCGCAGCTGACGATCAACAGCGCTTTTTCATCGGTTAATGCGGTGACGCGCACTTCGCGGCGGTTAGGATCCAGCGAGCACTGGCTGCTGTTCATCCGCCCGGTGCCATAATCCAGCAGGTCATTCAGTTCGGCGTGGGAAAGCGGTGTTGGAGTAGGATTAACGGTCGCCACCTTTTTCAGGGCGGGTGCGGGCGGCACGCTTAACGGCGGATCGTCACCTTTCTTAATCCACGCGGTTTCACTGCCGACACGCTTTTGCTGGGCATCAATAAACAGCAGCGCGGCTTTCAGACCGCTCAGGGAAATCACCTGCTTACCGCCGCGCAGGGTCAGGGCCTTCCCTTCCTGAATATTTTTCAGAAAGGCGGTGATGGTGGCCGCGTCGTCCGTTTTCAGGTGCCATGGCGTGAGCTGCCAGCGCTGCTTGTCCAGCTTCAGAGGCACATTGTCCAGCAGCAGCCGGGTGGCAATCTCCGGCTCTTTGACGGAGGGCGTATCCAGCCCGCCGAGATCGATACGCAGCGTGGCATCCGTTTTCGCGCCGGCGCTTCGGGTGAGCGTCATGACCAGCCCCCGGTGTTCGCCGGTGTTGCGGGCCAGGCAAAAGTTCTGGTTATTGCAGGTCACCTGCCAGTCAGAGAAAGCTTGCTGAGCAGGCGCAGCCCGCACCTGAGGCGCGAGGAGCAGACAAAACAGGGAAAATAAAAAGACGCTATAGCGCATGAATGACACAATCCCGGAACGAAAACGCGTAACTGGGCAGTATCTTCGTGTTCCGGCCGGGTCGTCTCAATCGGATTTATCGGATAGATTTATCCGAAAAACACTCTACATCCGTTCGAAAGTGGTATTCATTAAGCCGGTACTCTGCAAATACTGCAGCAATATCACTGCTTTACCATCCCTGATTTCGCCTGAACGCATCATTTCCAGCGCCCGGGAGAAAGGCAACTCCAGCACCTCGATATCTTCATCCTCCACGCCACCGCCCCGGTGCGTACGCTGGGCGTCGCTGTATTCCGCAATGAAGAAATGGATAAGTTCCGTGACGCCGCCTGGGGACATGTACAGCTCAAAGACCTTTTTGACCTCGCCCACTTCAAAGCCGGTTTCTTCTACGGCCTCTTTGCGGATGCAGACTTCCGGCTCATCGTCATCAAGCAGGCCCGCGCAGGTTTCAATCAGACGTCCGTCAGGGTTGCCGTTTACCCACGTCGCCACCCTGAACTGACGGATCAGCACCACGCTCTGCTTTTCACGGTTATAGAGCAGAATTGTCGCCCCGTTACCCCGGTCGTAAACCTCGCGCTTATGGCGGATCACTTCACCGTTATTACGCGTAAGATCGTAGGTGATGTTACGCAGGACAAAGTAGTTTTCTGAGAGAATTTTGTCTTTGATAACGTCAATTTTCAGGGTCATACGGGCTCCACGACATAATGAGTGGTCCTATACTACGCCGTGAATCCCGCTTTGTCGCCCGCCGCTTCAATGATGTTTCGGAGCGCTAACCCCAAGCCAGTCGAGTATCCCTTGCGCCGCATGACGCCCTTCCGCCATCGCGGTCACCACCAGATCCGCGCCGCGAACCGCATCACCGCCGGCGAAAATATGTGGGTTGCTCGTCTGGTAACGGTAGCGGCTTTCGACCGAGGCCACGATGCGTCCCCACTCATCCGTTTCAACACCCTGCGCTTGCAGCCACGGCATCGCGTGCGGGTTAAAACCAAACGCCATGATCACCGCATCAGCCTCCATTACAAACTCGCTGCCGGGCACCGGAACGGGCCGACGCCGTCCCTGCGCATCCGGCTCACCGAGCCGGGTTCGCAGCATCCGGATACCGTTGACCTTCCCGTCAGGAGCCTGCGTCAGCTCAACCGGCTGGACGTTAAATTCAAATGCCGCCCCCTCTTCTCTGGCATTCTTCACCTCTTTCTTCGACCCCGGCATGTTGGCCTCATCCCGGCGATAGGCGCAGGTCACCTTCGCGGCGCCATGGCGTAGCGCGGTACGTACGCAGTCCATGGCGGTATCGCCCCCACCAAGCACCACCACGTTCAGCCCACGGGTATCGATGAACGGTTCGCTGGCCGTTGCGTCCAGCCCCATCACATGCCGCGTGTTACCCACCAGGAAAGGCAGCGCGTCATAGACCCCTGGCGCATCTTCATGCGGGATACCGGCCTTCATCGAGCGATAGGTGCCCACGCCAATGAACAGGGCGTCGTACTCGTCCTTTAACTGTGAAATCGACACGTCCTTGCCCACCTCGCAGTTCAGCGCAAAGCGGATCCCCATCGCGGTAAATATCTCCCTGCGCCGCGCAAGCAGCGATTTGTCCAGCTTGAATGCCGGAATGCCAAAGGTGAGTAAACCGCCGATTTCCGGATGCCGGTCATAGACCGTCACGCTCACCCCGCTGCGCGCCAGCACGTCGGCGCAAGCCAGCCCGGCAGGACCGGCGCCGACGATCGCGACACGTTTACCCGTCGGCGTGACGGCGGACATGTCCGGCTGCCAGCCCATCGTCAGCGCCCTGTCGGCGATATAGCGCTCGATGTTGCCGATGGTGACGGCCCCCGCCTCATCACGAAGCGTGCAGGCCCCTTCGCATAACCGGTCCTGCGGGCAGACGCGGCCGGTTATTTCAGGCAAGCAATTGGTCTGATGAGAAAGTTCGACCGCGCCGGCAATATCCCCCGCATTCAGACGCTCAATCCACTGCGGAATGTGGTTGTGCAGCGGGCAGGTCCATTCGCAAATGCTGTGCTCTCCGCACTTCAGGCAGCGCGACGCCTCGCGGGCGGCCTGTTCGGCCCGAAACGGCAGGTAAATTTCGTGAAAATGGCACACGCGTTCCGCAGCGGGCAGTTTGTCTGGCTCGCCGCGTGGCAGGGACATCTGCATCTGCTGCAGTTTGCTGCGCGGAAGATCGTCTCTGCCGACCTCCCCATGCCAGGGCTGGACCGCCAGGCAGGCCGCACGCTGGCGGCGCGATTTGACTAGCGTGTTCAGCACGGCAGGTGTCGCAAGGGAGAGGACATCAGCCGGGCAGTTTTCGATACAGGCCGGGCCCTGTGGACGCGTCAGGCAGAGATCGCATTTATTCGCCGAGGCCTTCACGCCGCCGTGGTCGAGCGGGGTGACGATGATCTCCATCGTGCCAAACGGGCAAGCCACCGCGCAGGCCTTACAGCCGATGCATTTTTGTTGATTCACCTGTACGCTGTCATCGCGTTTGCTGATGGCGCCGTTCGGGCAGCTCTGCGCGCAGGGCGCATTTTCACAATGATGACATGTGACGGGGCTTCGCTTCCCGCCGGACCTCAGGACCGTAATACGGGGATGAAAATGGCGCTCGCTCAGAACGTGTTGCTCACCGTTGTGCGCCATGACGCAGGCCACTTCGCAGGCGCGACACCCAATGCATTGCTGGCTGTTAGCCATAATAAAACGATTCATAACCACACCTGTTTTTGCTTCAATATCCTTATTCTTTATAAGAGTATGGTATTTACGCATCACGGCGCGTTCGGGCAATGTGCAAATGCCCGGAAGACCCAATTATTTCCAGTGAACCTGTGGCAGATCAATTTTATTCAGAGAGCCGTTCTGTGACCGTTAAACGACCCGTTTCCGCAAGCCTTGCCTGGGCTTTCTTTTCGATCATTGTCTTATCCGTGCTGACCAGTACCGTCGCACTGCTGACGCTGGCCAGCAGCCAGCGTGATGCCGAGGCGATTAATATTGCGGGTTCGCTGCGCATGCAGAGTTATCGACTGGGCTATGAGATGCAGCGCAACAGCCCTTCCCTTGCCGCGCACCGCGAGCACTGGCAACAGACGTTGCGCGCGCCGGCACTGCAGAAGCTGGACCGCTGGTACGTCCCGGACAATGTTAACGCCCGCTATCAGCAGCTGCAGGTGGCCTGGCTGGAGATGGATAAACGTATCGCCCGCGGCGACAGCGCCTGGTATCAGACCCACATTGAGGATTTTGTCGGCCGCATTGATGCCTTTGTGCTCGCCCTGCAGCACTACACCGAGCATAAAATCCAGACGGTGACCCTGCTCTCCCTGGCCGGCGCGCTGGGGATCCTGTTGCTGACGCTGTTTACCCTGCGCCGCATTCGTCGTCAGGTCGTGTTACCGCTTAACAATCTGGTGGCCGCCAGCGAACGGATTGAGCGCGGTGAATTTGCCACCCCTGCGCCGGATACCGCCCTGCCGAACGAACTGGGCCAGCTTTCGCGCGCCTTCAACCACATGTCCGGCGAGTTAGCGACGCTCTACCGCTCGCTTGAAGCCTCGGTGGCGGAAAAAACGCGGCATTTGCATGACGCCCACCAGCAGCTCGACATGCTGTTCAAGTGCTCTCAGGCGCTGAATACCGGCCAGATAGACAGCCACTGTTTCCGGCATATCCTGCAGATTGTCCATGACTATACGCAGATGAACTATCTGGAACTGCGCACCAGCGACGACTGGCGGCTGTGTGAAGGGACGGCGTCACGCGACATCCCACTGCAAAACCTGCCGGTAGTGATGCAGGACACGCTCTACGGCGAGCTGCGCTGGCAAAGCGAGACGGACAGCGTCCCTCTCCCTCTGATGAGAAGCGTGGCGACCATGCTCGGGCGTGGACTGTACTTTAACCAGGCGCAGAAGCATTACCAGCAGCTGCTGCTGATGGAAGAGCGCGCCACCATTGCCCGCGAACTGCATGACTCGCTGGCGCAGGTGTTGTCGTATCTGCGCATTCAGCTTACGCTGCTGAAACGCGCCGTGCCGGAGGAGAACACCCCGGCGCAGACCATCATTACCGATTTCTCCCGCGAGCTGAACAACGCCTGGCAGCAGTTGCGCGAGTTGCTCACCACCTTCCGCCTGACGCTGAATCACGCGAATTTACCCGCGGCGTTGCAGGAGTCTCTTGACGCGCTGCAGAGCCAGACGCAGGCGAAGCTGCACCTTGACTGTCGCCTCTCCTCGCTGGCGCTCGACGCGCAAAAGCAGGTTCATCTGTTACAGATCGTGCGTGAGGCGGTGTTGAACGCCATTAAGCACGCGCAGGCCAGCGAGATCACCGTGAGCTGCGTGACGGCTGTGGACGGTACGCACCGCGTTAGCATTCGTGACAACGGCATCGGAATTGGCGAAGCCAGCGAGCCGCCGGGACACTACGGTCTGAACATTATGCGTGAACGCGCGCAACGGCTTGGGGGAGCACTGCACTTTTCGCAGCCACAAAACGGGGGCACGCTGGTCAGCGTCACGTTCCCCGTGCCGCAGGCACCGGCGGGTAAATAACGGTAAAGGAGGAAGCGCAGGGAAAAGCGCATGATAATTTACACTATCTCCTTTTTTTCTCCACGTTTGACCTGAGCCTTACCGCTAAAGTTATGCGGGCAATAAACAATAATGACGAGCAGCAAAACGAGGTCACTTTTTCATGGCGAATTTTTTTATCGATCGCCCCATTTTTGCCTGGGTAATTGCCATTCTGTTGTGTCTGACAGGTGTCCTGGCAATTACGTCACTTCCCGTTGAGCAATATCCCGATCTGGCCCCGCCTAACGTGCGTGTCACCGCAAACTACCCCGGCGCGTCCGCACAAACGCTGGAAAATACCGTGACGCAGGTTATCGAGCAGAACATGACGGGTCTGGATAACCTGATGTACATGTCCTCGCAAAGTAGCGCCACCGGTCAGGCAACGGTGACCCTGAGTTTCAAGGCAGGCACTGACCCGGATGAAGCGGTGCAGCAGGTACAAAACCAGCTGCAGTCGGCCATGCGCAAACTGCCCCAGGCGGTACAGAACCAGGGCGTGACCGTGCGTAAAACCGGCGACACCAATATTTTGACCATCGCGTTTGTCTCGACAGATGGCTCGATGGATAAACAGGATATCGCGGACTACGTCGCCAGTAATATTCAGGATCCGCTCAGCCGTATTAACGGCGTCGGGGATATCGACGCTTACGGTTCACAATATTCAATGCGCATCTGGCTCGATCCCAACAAGCTCAACAGCTACCAGATGACGGCAACCGACGTAACGGATGCCATCAAAGCCCAAAACGCCCAGATTGCCGTAGGGCAGCTCGGGGGAACCCCTTCCGTTGATAAACAGGCCCTGAACGCCACCATTAATTCGCAATCCCTGCTGCAGACGCCGGAGCAGTTCCGCAACATCACCCTGCGGGTGAATCAGGATGGGTCGGAAGTGCGTCTGGGCGATGTCGCCACGGTGGAAATGGGCGCAGAAAAGTACGACTACCTGAGCCGCTTTAATGGCAACCAGGCCTCCGGTCTGGGGATTAAGCTGGCCTCCGGCGCGAACGAAATGGCCACGGCGAAACTGGTGTTAGACCGTCTGGATGAGCTGTCGCAGTATTTCCCGCACGGGCTGGAGTACAAAGTCGCCTATGAAACCACCTCCTTCGTTAAAGCGTCGATTGAGGACGTGGTGAAAACCCTGCTGGAAGCCATCGCGTTGGTGTTCCTGGTCATGTACCTGTTCCTGCAAAACTTCCGCGCGACGCTGATCCCAACCATTGCCGTTCCTGTGGTGCTGCTCGGGACCTTTTCGGTGCTTTACGCGTTCGGCTATAGCATTAACACCCTGACAATGTTTGCGATGGTGCTGGCGATTGGCCTGCTGGTGGACGATGCCATCGTGGTGGTTGAAAACGTCGAGCGCATCATGAGCGAAGAAGGACTCTCTCCGCGCCAGGCGACGCGCAAATCGATGGGTCAAATTCAGGGGGCGTTAGTCGGTATTGCGATGGTGCTCTCGGCGGTCTTTATCCCGATGGCCTTCTTTGGCGGCACCACCGGCGCGATTTACCGTCAGTTCTCCATTACCATCGTCTCGGCAATGGTGCTCTCCGTGCTGGTGGCGCTGATCCTCACCCCTGCGCTGTGCGCCACCATCCTGAAACCGCTGCATAAAGGGGAGCATCACGGTCAGAAAGGTTTCTTCGGCTGGTTTAACCGGATGTTCAACCGCAATGCCGCCCGGTATGAATCTGCCGTCGGGCGCGTGCTGCACCGCAGCCTGCGCTGGATGATGATTTACGTTGTGCTGCTGGGCGGGATGGTCTGGCTGTTCCTGCACCTGCCCACCTCATTCCTGCCGATGGAAGACCGGGGCATGTTCACCACCTCGGTGCAGCTCCCGAGTGGCGCAACGCAGCAGCAAACGCTGAAAGTGGTGCAGAAAGTGGAGCAGTACTTCTTCACCAAAGAGAAGGATAACGTGGTCTCCGTCTTCTCCACCGTCGGGTCCGGCCCGGGCGGGAACGGGCAAAACGTCGCCCGCATGTTCGTTCGCCTGAAGGACTGGGACGCGCGCGATAGCAAAACGGGAACATCATTTGCCATTATTGAGCGTGCGACAAAAGCCTTTGCGCACATTAAAGAAGCCCGCGTCTTTGCCAGCAGCCCACCGGCCATCAGCGGGCTGGGCAGTTCCGCCGGGTTTGATATGGAGCTCCAGGATCACGCCGGTGCGGGCCATACGGCGCTGATGGCGGCGCGCGATAAGCTGTTGGCGCTCGCAGGCAACGATCCGGGCCTGACCCGCGTTCGCCATAACGGTCTGGATGACAGCCCGCAGCTTCAGGTGGATATCGATCAGCGCAAGGCGCAGGCGCTGGGCGTGTCGATCAACGATATCAACGACACCCTGCAAACGGCGTGGGGCTCGAGCTATGTGAATGACTTTATGGATCGCGGCCGCGTAAAAAAAGTGTATGTCCAGTCCGCGGCGCCATTCCGTATGCTGCCGGATGATATTAACCGCTGGTTTGTCAGAAACAGTGCCGGGGGAATGGTGCCGTTCTCTGCCTTTGCGACTTCACACTGGGAGAGCGGTTCGCCGCGTCTGGAGCGCTATAACGGCTATTCCGCGGTTGAAATCGTCGGGGAAGCCGCGCCAGGCGTGAGTACCGGTACGGCCATGGACATCATGGAAAAACTGGTGCAACAGCTGCCTGCCGGTTTTGGTCTGGAGTGGACGGCCATGTCTTATCAGGAGCGCCTCTCCGGAGCGCAGGCACCGGCACTTTACGCGCTCTCTCTGCTGGTGGTCTTCCTCTGTCTTGCCGCACTGTATGAAAGCTGGTCAGTGCCGTTCTCGGTCATGCTGGTGGTGCCCCTTGGTGTCATTGGCGCCCTGCTCGCCACCTGGATGCGTGGTCTGGAAAACGATGTCTACTTCCAGGTCGGGCTGCTCACCGTGATTGGGCTGTCGGCGAAAAACGCCATTCTGATCGTTGAGTTTGCCAACGAGATGAATGCCAAAGGCCACGAGCTGATGGCCGCCACGCTGCACGCCTGCCGTCAGCGCCTGCGCCCGATCCTGATGACCTCGCTGGCGTTTGTTTTTGGCGTACTGCCGATGGCAACCAGCACCGGCGCAGGCTCCAGCAGCCAGCATGCGGTCGGCACAGGGGTCATGGGCGGTATGATTTCGGCGACCGTCCTGGCCATCTATTTTGTTCCGCTGTTCTTTGTGCTGGTGCGTCGCCGCTTCCCGCTAAAGGAACGTCCGGAGTAAGTGGTTGAAATAAAAAAAGGCGGCTTATTCGGCCGCCTTTTTATTGTGTGATTTATTCACACTATGGTTATTTTACTTATTTAAGTGCTCTTGCAATTCTTACTGAATGTCATTTACGAAGCATGCCTTCGATAAAATCTTTCCAGTTCCCCAGTTCACGTTCAATCATAACAACCTCTCTTATTATTATGCGCATTCTACAAAAACGTATCATCATTGTGAAGACTATTTAACCAATTGCTGCGATTGTACCCCACGTCATACGGGGATTTATGATAAATATGAACGGAGAGCCCTCAATTTTTTGTGACGGCCAGCAATATTCTGAAATAACCCTACGGACGGGTGAGTTTTATTTTACCCGCTGAGTTTATTCGACATTTAAAGCTTATGGACATCTATGCTTAAAGGATGAAAGAATATTCAGCGTACAGTTGTTAGTTGAATTAAGATGACGCATAAATCCAGACGATTCCTGAATGTGTTATATTCCACTTAAGGATATATCTTCGAATTTACTGAACATTTAATCACCAGAACGACAAAAGGATTCACCATGGTTGTGATGTACGGCATTAAAAATTGCGACACCATCAAAAAAGCCCGCCGCTGGCTGGAGGCGAACAACGTAGAGTACCGTTTCCACGATTACCGTGCCGATGGGCTTGATGCAGAATTTCTGCATACCGCTATCAACGAGCTGGGCTGGGAAGCCTTGCTGAATACCCGCGGTACCACCTGGCGTAAACTGGATGAATCTCTTCGCGCCAGCATCAATGACGCCGACAGCGCGGCAAAACTGATGCTCGACATGCCGGCAATCATCAAACGCCCATTGCTCTGCGCGCCAGGGAAGCCTATGCTGCTGGGTTTCAGTGAAACCCTTTATTCCGACTTTATTCGTTGAGGTGTAGTTTATGTCATGCCCGGTCATTGAGCTGACTCAGCAGCTTATTCGCCGTCCTTCCCTTAGCCCGGACGACGCAGGTTGTCAGGCATTAATGATTGAGCGCCTGCGCGCTATCGGTTTTACCGTGGAGCGTATGGATTTTGGCGACACCCAGAATTTCTGGGCCTGGCGCGGCCAGGGCGAAACACTAGCCTTTGCCGGACATACTGACGTGGTGCCCGCTGGCGATGCGGACCGCTGGATCAACCCGCCGTTTGAACCCACCATCCGCGATGGCATGCTGTTCGGCCGCGGTGCGGCAGACATGAAAGGCTCGCTGGCGGCGATGGTGGTAGCGGCTGAGCGCTTTGTCGCGCAACATCCGAACCATAAAAACCGGCTCGCGTTTCTGATCACCTCTGACGAAGAAGCCAGCGCCCATAACGGCACCGTAAAGGTTGTTGAGGCGCTGATGGCCCGCAACGAGCGCCTGGACTACTGCCTGGTGGGCGAGCCGTCCAGTACCGAAGTGGTGGGTGATGTGGTGAAAAATGGCCGCCGTGGCTCGCTGACCTGTAATCTGACCATTCACGGCGTTCAGGGGCACGTTGCGTATCCGCATCTGGCTGATAACCCGGTTCATCGTGCTGCGCCGATGCTGAGCGAGCTGGTGGCAATTGAATGGGATAAAGGCAACGAGTTCTTCCCACCGACCAGCATGCAGATTGCGAACGTCAAAGCCGGGACCGGCAGCAATAACGTGATCCCGGGGGATTACTTCGTCCAGTTCAACTTCCGCTTCAGCACGGAACTGACCGACGAGATGATCAAGGCGCGCGTTATCGCCCTGCTGGAAAAATATAACCTGCGCTACACCGTGGACTGGTGGCTTTCCGGCCAGCCGTTCCTGACACAGCGCGGCAAGCTGGTGGATGCGGTGGTCAACGCCATCGAGCACTATAATGAAATTAAGCCACAGCTGCTGACAACGGGTGGCACCTCAGACGGACGCTTCATCGCCCGTATGGGCGCCCAGGTTGTCGAACTGGGACCAGTGAACGCAACCATTCATAAAATCAATGAGTGTGTTAATGCGGCAGATTTACAACTGCTGGCCCGTATGTATCAACGTATTATGGAGCAACTCGTCGCCTGACGAACGCTCTGAGAGGAATAGCGAATGGACTGGCTTTCAAAGTACTGGTGGGTTCTGGTGTTGGTTTTTCTGGTCGGCGTATTGCTGAACGTGATTAAAGACCTTAAGCGCGTTGATCATAAAAAATTTCTCGCCAACAAACCGGATCTTCCCCCGCACCGCGATTTTAACGACAAGTGGGACGATGACGACGACTGGCCGAAGAAGGACCAGAAGAAGTAATCCCCTCACCCTAACCCTCTCCCCATAGGGGAGAGGGAACAAAACACCCCTCGCCCCTTTGGGGATGTACGGTCCGGGGACATAGTGAACGCTTGTTCGGGGACATGGTAGACACTTACAACTAAGGCAT